>PLSV01000138.1 GCA_003165235.1 Syntrophobacteraceae bacterium | reverse complement strand
CCAAGGAGGTCGATTTCTTCAGCATAGGCACCAATGACCTGATCCAGTACACGCTGGCGATAGACAGGATCAACGAATACGTTTCCTATCTCTACGAGCCGCTCCACCCCGCGGTGCTCAGGATGATCAAGAGGACGGTGGACGACGCGCACGCCGGGCAGATAGAGGTCTGCCTGTGCGGAGAAATGGCGGGCGAGCCGCTCTACGTGCCCATACTCCTGGGGCTCGGCCTTGATGAGATCTCCATGAACGCCTACGTGATCCCCAGGGTCAAGAAGATTATCAGGGGGCTCGGACACAGCTATTGCCGCGACCTCGTCAAAGAGATACTGCTGAAAGAGTCGGCGAAGGACAGCGAATACCTTCTCAGAAAGGAAATGGCCGCCATCTTTCCCGAAGATTTCGCGAGAAGCACGTAATTCGTTAAGGAGCACATAATTTACAAGGAGGTTGGTCTATATGAGTATGTCCAGGTTTCTTTTTACCTCGGAGTCGGTTGCCGAGGGGCATCCCGACAAGGTTGCCGACCAGATATCGGACTCGGTGCTCGACGCCATCATCGCACAGGACCGGAAGGCGAGGGTGGCCTGCGAAACGCTCGTCACTACAGGCCTTGCCCTTGTGGGCGGCGAGATCACGACGAGCTGCTACGTCCACATCCCCGATATCGTCAGGGAGACGATCAGGAGCATCGGGTACAATAATTCCTCGATGGGTTTCGATTGGGAAACGTGCTCGGTCCTCACCGCGATAGACGAGCAGTCGCCCGATATCGCCATGGGCGTCGACGAGACAAAGGAACACGAACAGGGCGCCGGGGACCAGGGTCTCATGTTCGGCTATGCCTGCAACGAAACGCCTGTGCTCATGCCCATGCCGATCTACTACGCTCATCGGATTTCCCGAAAACTCGCCGAAGTCCGCAAAAACGGGATAGTCGATTTTCTTAGGCCTGACGGAAAAAGCCAGGTAACGGTCGAATATCTCGATCACAAACCAAGGAGAGTGGACACAGTAGTCGTCGCCGCCCAGCACACGCCGCAGGTGAGTTACTCTGCGTTGCGGGAGGCGATCATAGAAGAGGTTGTAAAGAAAGTGATCCCGGAGGGATTGCTCGACTCGAAAACCAAATACTATATCAATACCACCGGGCGGTTTGTGGTCGGCGGCCCGATGGGGGATTGCGGTCTCACTGGAAGAAAAATCATTGCCGATACATATGGGGGCCAAGGCAGTCACGGTGGCGGCGGCTTTTCAGGCAAGGACCCCTCCAAAGTCGACCGAACTGCTTCCTATATGGCGAGGTATGTCGCCAAAAACATTGTCGCCGCCGATCTTGCGGATCGGGTCGAAGTTCAGGTTGCATACAGCATTGGAATGGCTGAACCGATCTCGTTGATGATTGACACCTTCGGCACAGGACGCGTTTCCGACGAGAAGATTCAGGAAATTGTCCTGGATCTGTTCAGTTTCAAACCGGTGAACATGATAAAGTACCTGAGGCTTGCCAGGCCGATATTCAGGAAGACCGCCTGCGGCGGCCATTTCGGAAGGACCGATCCCGACTTTACCTGGGAGAAAACCGATATGGTGGAGACTTTGAGAGATAGAGCGGACTTCAACGGGGTCAGCACGCAATGCTAAGGGTTTCTGATTGGCCGCTGGTTGTCTGAGGTGATGCGCCCGGCGGCTTTTTTATGCTCTTTTTCCGAACCTGCTGGTGAATTTTGACCTGATGAATAAGGAGTATGAATGGATTTTGATGTCAAGGACAAGGGGCTTGTAGACAAGGGGCGTTTAAGGGTGGAATGGGCTGAGCAATCCATGCCCGTGCTGCGGTCGATCAAGAGAAGGTTCGCTTCCGAAAAGCCTTTGGCTGGAATAAGGATGGCTGCCTGCCTTCACGTTACGACCGAAACCGCTGCTCTTGCGCAGACGCTCCAGGCGGGGGGCGCCGACTTGCGAATTTGTGCGTCGAACCCGTTGAGCACACAGGACGATGTGGCGGCCTTTCTCTCCATTTCCGAAGGAATTCCCGTTTTTGCTATAAAGGGCGAGGACAAGGAAACTTATTACCGCCACATTCACAATGCGCTTGAACACTTCCCGCAGGTTACGATGGACGACGGCGCCGACCTCGTGGGCATTCTTCATTCCGAACGCAAAGAGCTTCTTGCCGACGTAATCGGCGGTACGGAAGAGACGACTACCGGCGTAATCCGGCTTCGGAGCATGGCGGAAAAAGGGGTCCTTCAGTACCCGATCGTGGCGGTCAACGATGCGGACTCCAAACACCTTTTCGATAACCGTTACGGGACGGGCCAAAGCACGGTGGACGGGATAATCCGGGCTACCAACCGGTTGCTCGCCGGGGCCAATTTCGTAGTGAGCGGATATGGGTGGTGCGGCCGTGGATTGTCGATGCGCGCCTCGGGAATGGGGGCCAAGGTCATCGTGACCGAAATAGACCCGCTGCGGGCCCTGGAGGCCGTTATGGACGGCTATCAGGTCATGTCCATGGAAAAGGCCGCGCCGATCGCCGATTTTTTCTGCACGCTGACCGGCGACATCCACGTGCTGCGCAAAGAACACTTCGAAATGATGAAAGACGGAGCTATTGTTTGTAACTCGGGCCACTTCAACGTGGAGATCAATCTGGATGAACTGCGTGAAATGTCCTCATCGGTGAGGAAGATGCGTGATTTTGTCGAAGAATTCAGTCTGAAAAACGGCAAGAGAATATACGTGCTCGGCGAGGGCCGCCTTATCAATCTGGCCGCCGCTGAGGGCCATCCTTCGAGCGTTATGGACATGAGCTTCGCAAACCAGGCGCTATGTTCGGAATATATTGTCAAAAATCATGCCTCCCTGAAAAAACAGGTCTATCGGGTGCCGATGGATATCGACCGTGAAATCGCCCGCCTCAAACTCGCGAGCATGGGAATCGAAATCGACTCGCTCACTGCGGAGCAGGACGCCTACCTGCATTCGTGGGAGATGGGCACCTAGGCGAACATGCTTCCCGGCGGGAATTGGATGCGTATGAGCGTCGAAAGAAGATCCCAGGTTTTCCCGGCTCATATGCATTCTTCTCCTGGCGGGGTGTGTTTCAAAGCCTTCCCTCACCTCTTTGCAACCCGCCGGGCGGCCGCTTTCGGAACGACTTTTCCCAGTTTGCCCACCTGACTTACAGGACTATGAGCCGGCTGCTCCCTTCGGCCGGCCATTGGCAAAAGCCTTTCGTGGTATGCCAGGGATTCCTGGAAACAGGAGCGTAGTCAGGGCTTATCAGCCTGCGAATGGTTTTCAAATAGAAAATGGAAAAGTATGCGCATCTCATCGAAAGCGCTGCATAGCGCCTCCATGGCCTGTAGAGCGCTTTGCCGTTCCTCTCCGTCAAATAATTCGGGCATTGAGAGCATGGCGACCTGAGCGGAGCGAAAACGGTCTGTAGCACGTTCGGCAAGCGCCCTCAACTGAGGTGGAATGATTTCCGGCTGAGTTTCGGAAATCAGTTTCTCCAGTTCTCGATATTTTTCATCGTATTCTCGAGCAAGTTGTCCTATAATCTGTAGAGGCGGGGAATGATCTTTCATGAAGGCTCCTTGTAGGAGAATAAGTTGAAATCGTTATAACACTTTCCATACGGGTTGCGGTATAATTCCATTATCGAAACCTTTGGTGGATCTTATTGCTCTCAAACGGTACGCTTATAGAAAATGTCTTACCCGGTTTGCGGTGAATTGGCGGCTGAGGAGTTTTGGGGGACTTGCGCGGGCCGGGCGCTCCAGTATATAGTAACGTGGATTATTTCGCATTGATGCAGGGTGGGCGAAAGCGAAGCGTTGCCCACCGTGGTGGGGGCGATGAAACCTTGCCCACCCTACAGTAGTTTTATACGGAGCTGCAAGAGTTACATGGCGCCAGTGTGCTCTTCGTGTCCAGACCGATAGTCCGAAGGCAGTTGTTTTCGGCTCCACTCCGTCGGCGGAGGGTTTTGAAATGTTCGTCAAGAATGTCAATGTCTTGCTTTCCGAGTGGATCAAAGTCCCGGCTGAAGGACTGTCTTCCTTGCTCGAGAGGAAACTCCACGAACGGCTTGTTTTTACAAACCCCGATTATGAGATGCGGCACAACCGCGGTGAATGGATAGGCAACATCCAGGCCCAGATAAGCTGTCTTAAGCTAAAAGGCAGAAATTATCTCATCCCCAGAGGGTTCCTCGACCAGTTTATCGAACTATGCAAAAGATACCAGGTTCCTTACCGCATGATCGACAGGAGGCGGTTGTTCGAGCCTATTTCGATTGAATTCTATGGCGAATTGAAGGGCTACCAGCAGGATGCGGCCGAAGCGGTGCTCGAGCACGATTGCGCTACCTTGGTCGGCGGTCACAAGAGCGGCAAGACAGTTATTGCCCTTTATACCATTTCTCAGAGGCGCCAGCCCGCGCTGATTGTAATTCCTAAACTAGACCTTCTCGATGGCTGGCTGAGAAAAATTTATAGCTTCCTCCAGATCCCGGCCTCAGAGGTGGGTATTTTTTCCAGCGGGACCCAGCAGGTCGGCAAGCAGATCACAATCGGCCATACCGGCGAAATAATGCGTTACTGGAGAAAAATCTATGACAAGGTCGGATATATAATCTTCGACGAATCGCAGCGCTGTCCATCGAAGATTCTTACCAGCCTGGTCCCGAATTTCGACTGCCGCTACGTATTGGGTCTATCCAACACCGTTCAGCGAAAAGACCGCCTCGTAAAGCTGATTAATTTTTATCTGGGCGATATTGTTTATACGATCGATGAAAAAGACGCGCGTGAAGGACGCGGGGTTATTTCGGGGACCGTGATAGCCCGTAAAACGGATTTCAACTACCCATACACTTCCAGGGCGGATTACCAGTCGATGCTCAGGGATCTGATGCTGGACCCTGCAAGAAACCGCAAGATTGTGGACGATGTGGAATTCGAACTTCAAAAAGGAGAAGAGCCTGTCCTTGTGCTTTCCGGAGGAGAGGACCAGGACGATGCATTGAGCGCTGAGTTGAGCCGGCGCGGCATAAAGGCATTTTCATATGATCAGTCTTGGGCCAACCCCAAGAATGTGAACAAGGATGACGGAAACAATAATGTTCCGCAGACCGGGGCTTCGCAGGGGAAGGTTTTGCTTATTTCCCCACGCGTTATGCCCCAGTGTTCCCACCTCCTGAAATCTCATGTGGTTTTCCTGGCTGTTCCGGTCCACTTCCAGAAAAACCTTTTCAACGCCATAAGAGATATGTGCCAGGATGGAGACTCAGGCGGCAGCCGCCTGACCATCTATGATTACGTTGATTCCAGAGTGGGAATACTTGATAATTATTTTCGTATGCGAAGCTACAACTATGGCGTTCATCCGGACCTGCTGCTCAGTGGCCAAATGGGCGTTCGAGAGGCCGGGCGGTAACTCAAGAGCTCCTGGCGCCTGCCTTGCCTGATAAAATCCAATGCGAGAAAAGCTGGTCGCAGTGGCTCCATTCCTTCGTTCCTGTCGGAAACTCGTAACGCTTGGCGTTCGCGCCTCCATTGGAGACTATACCCCTCGGCAGAGGGGAATGCTGCTTTCAGCCAGCCAGATTTTCTTTCCCACTCCTCGGTTTGTCAGGGTTCTGCAAGCGGCCGGAAAAAAAACATTTCCCAGCGCTTTCGCATACAGCGTTCAAAAATCCAGGCTCATGCAGGAGGTTTTATTTCAGTTTCTTAAGTTTCCTCACCCTCTCACGCGCATCTATTACGGAGGCCAAAAAAGCTCGATCGTCCAGGATTTTTCTTTTCCTTTTCGAGCGATGGGTCCGAAGACGGCGGGCGGCGCACGGCTGGTCTCGAATGCTGGTGATTTGCAGGCTCTGTGTGAGATTCATAACCCTTTGATCGTTCAGGAAGTGTTAGATTACGCAGAGTGCTTTCGCCTCGTTTTCGTCAATTATAAATGCGCGGGGATAATAAAAAGAGTTTCGAGTGGGGCGCAGTGCGGATTCGATATGTGCGGAATCTCACCCAACCCCCAGTTAGAGCAGGGGATAGGTCCGGAATGTTTCAGCAGGGAAATCGTGTCCTGTGTCGAAAAGTTGCTTAGATCGCTGCAGATCAACGACATTGCGGCTGAAATCGGTATAACCCGCCAAGGCTGGCGTCTGATAGAACTGGCTCGCCCGCCGCTTTCATGGCCGGTCCCCGGCGGAGTAATTAACAGGCATAGGCTCATTTCCAGCCTTATCGAGTCCAATAAACTCTAAATTCGACTCCGTTTTTTTACGATGCCCCCTTTGTAAACTCTTGTGAAATTGCTATTAAATATCTTGAAAGGAATACTTTGATGTTAAAAAAAATAGTTCTAGTGTGCACTTTGGGTATAGTGGTCTGCGCCGGACTGGCGCCGGCTGCGCTTTCGGATGAAGGCAAGGAATGTCCGCTTATTTCCCAACAGTCGCGGCCTTTCGTGCAGCGCACGATTGCCTCGAAGCCCGATGATCTTTTCGTGGTGCTCAAAAATGGCCTGACACTGCTGGTTCATCAACAGCCCGGGGCTGAAGTCGTTTCCGCCCAGGTGTTCGTGCGGGCCGGGTCCGCTCTCGAGGGAAAGTACATGAGGGCCGGTCTTTCGCATTATCTCGAGCACATAGTGGCCGGAGGAACGACGCGCTCCTTTACGGAAGAACAGGCCAAGGAACGGATCAAGGCAATGGGAGGCACAACGAATGCTTACACCAGCTATGACAGGACGGTGTACTACATAAATACCGGCGCCGGCCACTGGCGGGACGCCCTCGATCTGCTGCTTTCCTATGTATCTGAAAATGTTGTGGATCCCAAAGAAGTCGCCAGGGAAAAGCAGGTGATCCAGCAGGAAATGAAACTGGGGGAGAGCAACCCGAATACGGAGCTGTGGAAGCTGTTCGTCCAGACGGCATACCAAAAGAATCCGGTTCGGTATCCCGTGATCGGATATGAAGAGGTTTTCGTTCAACAGAGCCGGGAGGCCCTTCTGGACTATTATCAGCAGCGCTACCAGCCGGAGAATGTGGTAGTGGCTCTGTCCGGGAATGTTCAGGCCCCCGAAGTCCTTCAGTTTGTGGCGGAAAAGACCAGGGACTTTCTTCCCCGAAGCTCCGATCCGGTGGTCCTGCCGGAAGAACCTCTGCAGGGAAGCGTTCGGTGGGAGGAAAAAGAGGTTCCGATCGTCAGGCTGGTCCAGGCAATGATCGGATTTCCATCGGTAAATGCTTATGAAAAAGACCTCTACGCCCTGGACGTTCTCGCGCTGGTGATGGGGGAGGGCGAGACCTGCCGTCTGCATTGCCGTTTGAAAGAAGATCAGAACAAAGTCTTCAGCATCGGAGCCTCGAACTGGACGCCCGCCTTTGTCCGTGGCCAGTTTGTTATTTCCGTGTCCATGGCTGCTTCTCAGTGGCCTTCGGCGCTCAAGGACATCCAGGAGGAAATTGAGGGCTTTAAGACTAGTCTAATCAGCGCGGTGGAGTTGGATAAAGCGAAAAAAGCGGCCATTGCCCACTACGTTTTCGAAAAGGAATCTGTTTCGGCCAATGCCGCCTCGCTTGCTTCCTCTTATTTACTCTCCGGGAATCCTTACTTTGACGAAGAATATGTCGACGGGATCCGCTCCGTAACGGCCGAGGAGGTTCAGGCGGCAGCTCAGCAATATCTGGCGCATAACCGCATGAACGTTGCGGTGATAAAGCCTACGCACACCGAGGCTGAGGAAGTGGCCGCCGCCGAATGCCCGCTTCCGAACACCACGCCGGTTGAATTCAACCGGATAAATAACGGGCTGAAGACGCTGTTCAGGCAGGATGCCACCCTTCCTTTTGTAACCCTGCAACTTTGGGGGACCGGCGGGCTTTTGCTGGAAACCCTCGATCGTCCAGGGCTCTCCGCTTTTACGACCGGGTTATTGACTGCCGGGACCAAAACCATGCAAAAACTCGATTTACTGAGAAAAGTGGAGAATGCAGGCGGTGAAATTAGTGTCAACTCCGATAACAACACCTACCATGTTTCCATAAAAGTGCTCAAAGAAGACTTCGACTGGGCGCTTAAGCTTCTTGCCGATATTGCACAGAACGCCCAGTTTCCGCAGGACGAGATCGAAAAGCATAGGCAGGACACGCTGATTGCCGTGAAAAAGCTCGATGAGAGCTGGCAGGCTGAGGTGATGCGACTGTTCAAGAGAAACTATTTCCAGAAAGCCTCCTATGTGAACGACAAGCTGGGAACATCAGAGTCCGTCAAATCGTTTACGCGTGAGGAGATACTCGCATTCTACCGCAAGATGGTGAATCCGACTCATTCCGTACTGACGATTTACGGCGATATAGATCCGGAAAAAGCCAGGAATATGGTCCAGCAGTCATTCGGAAAATGGACTGGTGCGCCGATTGAAAAGCCAATGCCCGACGAGACTCATCCGATCGGCGAAAATCATACCATTGAGATAAAGAACGAAAAGAACAGCTCGGCGCTTTTCATCGGCACAAACGGTCTGGGTGTCAACGACGCCGAAAGACCTGTGCTTGATGTGCTGACCTCGGTGCTGTCAGGAGGAGGTTCTCCGGCTGGCAGGATATTCGACTCTCTTCGAGGTGGGGACCAGAACCTGGTCTATACGGTCAGTACTTTCGCATTTTACGGGAAAAACGCCGGATTCTTCGGGGTCCTCACACAGACCACTATGGCGAATCTGCCCAAGGTGGAGGAAGTGATTCAGCAAAACCTGAAGCGGCTTAAGGATGAACCTGTTCCGCAAAGCGAACTGGAGCAGGCCAAGGAGACCATGCTCGTAGGGCTCAAGCTCGGCAGGCAGACGCTCAGCGGCCAAGCCTCGGACGCGGCGCTCAATGAAGTGCTGGGCCTTGGGTGGAATTACAGTCAGCGCTATCCGGATCTGGTCGAGGCTGTCACTGCTGACCAGGTAAGAGACCTGGCCCGCAGGCTTTTCACCAATACCCTGATAGCGAAGACCCTGCCCGAGCGGCCCGTAGAGATACTTGCATCCCCGCCGGCTATGAGAGACGACGTGCATATGTGAGCGACCGGCTGCCGTAGAAGTATTAAAAAGTATAGGTCGTATGTGTCCTATATGACCTATACTTTCTTTTCCTCATTCAGCGGGGCAGAGGAACAGTTTTCCATCAAAGCACAGCCTGTTCAACTTCCCCTGTTTCTGAAGTTTTCGTGATTCCCGTTCCACGCTATTTTCCGGGACCCCGAGAGAGGCGGCCAGTTCAGCAACGGTGCAGGGCCGCCTTTCCACCGTCTCGATTATGCGTAGACCGATTTGTTCTTCGCCCCGGTCCTGCTTATCCGTCTCGAATACGCCCACTATTTCCGCATTGAACGAACTGAAAAAGGAAGCCGCCCACGCCATTCGCGCATCGCTGAGGCCCTGGGTCCCGATGCGCGCCGGAGGGCGGACAACCGTGTTCAGCTCGATCTTATCCGGCCTTATGGATTCGATGACATGCGCCAGCGCCGAAAGCTCTCCGGGACTGTCGTTGACTCCCGAGACCAGCGCTATTTCAACATGTAACTGCCCCTTGTATTCCATCCGAAAAGCCCGCATTCCCTCGATGATCTGCTCCAGTTCCAGGGATGGATGAGGTCTGTTGATTTTGCGGAAAACGGTGGTGGTGACGGCATCCAGAGAGGGGACCACGCGGTCGGCTTTCAAAAGGCGGCGCCTCACCTCCGGTTCCCACAAAAGAGAACCGTTAGTGAGCACGATCAAAGGAAACCGGGGGTAAGTCTTTTTAACTGCGGCAATAAGCTCTCCCAGGCCCGTATAAAGGGTCGGTTCGCCGGCGCTCGACAAGGTCAGGACGTCCGTTGCGTTCGGATGGAGGTGCAAAAAGGCGCTCAATTCCGCGAGAATTTCTGATGGGTCCACGAAATTCTCTCTGGTTACGCTCAGACGGGTAGTAGGTCCCGACTCGCAGTAAATGCAATCGAAAGAACATGTCTTCGGCGGGATGACGTCTATTCCGAGGGATCGTCCCAGCCGCCGTGATGGTACAGGACCGAATATCGAGCTCATGGAGAGTCCAAAATAATAATTGGGTTCACGATCAGGTCGTGATTATATAAATTGCAAAAACCATTGTCAACTTTGAGGCTTTGGCGTTTTTGCTTCCAAAATAACCAAAAATATTTTAATTATTATATGTTTAGACTTTTCAGTCGATCACTAGAGGGGGAAAACGGGATGCGAAGCGATCTAATGAAGAAGGGAATCGAGAAGGCTCCTCACCGGTCACTTTTCAAGGCTATGGGATACACTCAGACGGAAATAGACAGGCCTATCATAGGTGTTGTCAACTCAGCCAACGAAATTATTCCGGGTCACATTCACCTTGACAAAATCGCCGAAGGGGTCAAGGCGGGCATCCGGCTGGCCGGCGGAACTCCTGTCGAGTTCAACACCATCGGCGTTTGCGACGGCATCGCCATGAATCATGCAGGGATGCGCTACTCCCTGGCAAGCCGCGAGTTGATAGCCGATTCCGTTGAAATAATGGCCATGGCTCATCCTTTCGACGCGTTGGTCATGATTCCGAATTGCGACAAGATCATCCCCGGAATGATGATGGCCGCGCTCCGACTTAACATTCCGGCGATCGTGATAAGCGGCGGCCCAATGCTGGCCGGTCACGTGGGTGGAAAGCCGGTGGATCTCATAACGGTTTTTGAAGGCGTGGGCGCGCTAAAAGCGGGACAGATCTCCCTGGGTGAACTGGAAGAACTGGAAGACGATGCCTGTCCGGGATGCGGCTCTTGCGCGGGAATGTTTACGGCGAATTCAATGAACTGCCTTGTTGAGGCCCTGGGATTCGGGTTGCCCGGCAACGGAACGATCCCGGCGGTTACTGCGGCCAGGGTGCGTCTCGCCAAAGAAGCAGGGATGAGGATAATGGACCTTTTGGCCAAGGACATTAAACCTCGCGACATCGCAACCATGGCGGCTTTCGAAAACGCAATCGCTGTGGACATGGCCCTGGGCTGTTCAACAAACACGGTCCTTCACGTTCCGGCAATTGCAAATGAAGCCGGAATCCGCCTCGATCTTGGCGTTTTCAACAAGATCAGCGCCCGTACGCCTCACCTTTGCAGCCTGCGGCCTGGCGGAGCGCATTTCCTGGAAGACCTCGACTCGGCAGGAGGCGTACAGGCTGTTATGAAGGAGCTTTCACGCCGCGAGCTGATAGATCCAGCTCCCATTACCGTTACGGGAAAGCCGGTGGGGGAGAACCTCAAAGGAGTGCGCGTTCTTCGGCCCGAGGTTATCCGGCCGCTCGAAAATCCTTATCATGACAAGGGAGGGATAGCCGTTCTCTACGGGAACATCGCGCCGGAAGGCGCCGTGGTCAAGCAGTCGGCGGTTGCGCCTGAGATGCTTACGAGGAAGGGCAGGGCGCGTGTGTTCGAGAGCGAATCCGATGCGGCCAACGCTATTCTGGACGGTCTGATCGTGCCGGGCGATGTGGTGGTTATCCGTTACGAAGGTCCCAAAGGGGGCCCGGGGATGCAGGAGATGCTAACGCCGACTGCAGCGATTATAGGGCGTGGTCTGGGGCTGGATGTGGCGCTCATAACCGATGGCCGGTTCAGTGGAGGTACGACCGGGGCGGCCATAGGACATATTTCGCCTGAGGCGGCCGTTGGCGGTCCGATTGCGTTGATTGAAGAAGGGGATGAAATCCTCGTGGATATCCCGAATAAGAAACTGGATCTGTTGGTGGACGATGCGGTGCTGGCGAAACGGAGGCAGGCATGGAAGCCGCATGAGCCCAGAGTCAAGACGGGATGTCTTGCCAGATACGCACGTTTGGTGACCTCCGGTTCCCGCGGGGCTGTTTTGCTTAACGAATAGAATTCACCGCAGAGGGAAGCTGGATGCGAAGGGCTTTTTGCTTCCTGCTCATCGCTGCCGGCATTCTTGCAAGGGTTTGACGTGGGCTATGTTTTCACCTTAGCTGACGCCGAGGGTCATGAGAACTGGTTTCGCTCTCCTCAGGGGCAAAGGGCGTTGGCGTTCGAACAAGGGCTTTTCCGGAAGGTGTGGGCGCCCGTTTCCCCACAGCGAGTTCTGGAGGTGGGTTGCGGGAGCGGTATTTTCCTGGAATGGTTCAAGTCGCAGGGGCATATGGCGGCCGGGCTCGAGCCTTCAAGCTCGAGCCTTGAGCTTGCGCGCAGGCGGCTTGGCCCCAAAGTGCGGTTGGATCAGGGATTTGCTGAAAACCTGCCCTACGATGACAACGAATTCGATACAGTGGCCCTGATAACCTCCATGGAATTCGTCGACGACCCGTACCTGGCGCTTAAAGAAGCCTGCCGGGTAGCGCGCCGAAACGTGCTGCTCGGCGTCTTGAACAAGTTCTCGATTGGTTGTCTCCACTATGGCGTTCAAAGATTCTGGAAAGACTCGGTTTACAACCGCGCCAGGTTCTTCAGCGTTTTTCAGCTTCGCAGAATGAGCGCGGGCATTCTCTCCGGCGCCGTTCCCATTGAGTGGCTGACCTGCTTTTCCTTACCGCTGCCGTTTCTTCGCTACATTCATCTTCTGGAGCGAATTCCTGTGGTGCAACGGCATCCTTTCGGACATTTCATCGCAATGCGGATCGATATGCGATGCCGCGTTCGCACACTGCAGACGCCTGTTTTCGATGAAATACCCGCCGGCGCCAAAGTTTCGGTTCAGTCTTTAGGCTGCTGGCGGGCTTCTGGAGGCGCACCTGAAAGTTCGGTTAATGGGTGAGTAGATCGACAGGAAAAACAGCAGGACGCGTTAAGGTTTTACCGGCTCACCATCCACCCGTGCTTTTATCCATTCATCTGCTCACCTGTTCGCATGCACTTTTATTTTAAAGGACTGAGCATGAAAGAGGCGATGCTTTACAGGCGGCTTGATGGAAACCGGGTGCATTGTTTTCTTTGCTCGCAGCACTGCCATATTGAGCCGGATGAAACCGGCAAATGCGGAGTGCGCCTGAACAAGGAAGGCGCCCTATGGAGCTTGGTTTACGGAAGATTGATCGCTCAGCACGTCGACCCTATCGAAAAAAAACCCCTGTTTCATTTCTTTCCCGGCACAACAAGTTATTCGATTGCTACGGTCGGGTGCAATTTCGAATGCCTGTTCTGCCAGAACGCTGACATATCGCAGTCCCCCCGAATCTGCGGAGCGGTCTACGGCCAGAGCGTGTCTGCAGAAGAAATTGCAGACCGTGCACAAAAAGAGGGATGTGTCACGATCGCTTATACATACACCGAGCCTACCATCTTTATGGAATATGCCCTCGATGTGGCTGCCCTGGCAAAAGAGCGAGGGCTTGCAAACGTTTTCGTATCCAACGGCTACATGAGCAAAGAGGCGTTGGATACCGTCGCCCCTTTTCTTGGAGCGGCCAATGTGGACCTCAAGTGCTTCAATGATACGTTCTACCAGGAACAGTGCGGAGCTCGCCTCAAGCCCGTTCTCATGACCCTTGAAGGCATGAAGAGCAAAGGCGTCTGGCTTGAGGTGACAACGCTGATAATCCCGGGGTTGAACGACAGTGAAGCTGAGTTGAAGGAGCTTGCGCAATTTCTGGTCGGTTTGGGGCCTGAGACTCCCTGGCATGTCAGCCGATTTCATCCTGCATTTCATCTGAGCGACAGAGAGACCACGCCGGTGGAAACAATCAGAAAAGCAAGGCATATCGGGCTGGAAGCCGGTCTTCATTACGTCTATACAGGGAATGTTCCCGGAGACATCGGCGAGAATACGTACTGCCACTCCTGCGGGGCCGCGTTGATAACCCGAATCGGCTATTCCATCAGGAAACAGAACCTGAAGCATGGCGCCTGCGCGAAATGTCGAACGGTGCTGGAGGGGGTTGGACTGGATTGAGCACAAATAGAAAAGAATTGCTGCGCGAGGTCTACGACAAGCTATTCGCCTTTTTCGGTCCCCTGGGATGGTGGCCTGCCGAGACCCCGTTCGAGGTCATACTTGGAGCGATATTGACACAGAATACCGCATGGAAAAATGTGGCCGCTGCGATCGGCAACCTGCGCAGCCATGGTATGTTGAGCTTCGAGCGCCTTTGCGGGCTTAGCGCACAGGAGATCGCTCCGTTCATTCGCTCATCGGGCTTCTATAACCAAAAAGCAAAGAAGATAGAGACTTTCTGCACTCATATCCTGACAAAATGGGGCGGCGGTCTTGGAGAATTCCTGGCTCAGGACATGGAAGCCCTGCGGGCCGATCTTCTGGCGATCCGGGGCATCGGCCCGGAAACCGCCGACAGCATCGTCCTGTATGCCGCTTTTAAACCGTCTTTTGTAGTGGACACATATACGTATCGGATTTTCTCAAGACATGGATGGGTGGACGAGTCGATTTCTTACGAGGAACTGCAGGACTATTTCATGGGAGCAATGGAACCCGATGTGCCCTTTTTCAAGGAATTCCATGCCCTGCTGGTTCGAACCGGGCATCTTTACTGCCGTAAAACGGCCTTGTGTCAATCATGTCCCTTGAATGTTTTCTTCTCTCAATGATTTCTGAATTTGTCGATGAATTTGCGGCTCTGAAATCTACTGTTCCCTACAATCTTTTATACCTGAAAATAATGTGTTTCCCCCATTTCGCTCTGGCCTCAATGCTTCATAATTAATTAAATAGGATGGTTTGTCCCAAAGCAATGAGCGGAAGCTTGGCGCGAGCCAAACATGCTCGTTTTTGAGCTGACGGATAAGCTGGCCGGTCCCATGCGACGCCGGCGCCCGGGCGTTCAAGACATACTGTTCCCCTAATCGTGCGAGAAAGGAATGACCATGTGCCCTGACAGAAACGATCTTTGTGGATGGGAACTGAATAACCCCGATCATGAAATTTTTGATATTCATGTAATAGAAGTTGTTGGTGGATGCGCGAGTTGTGAACACGTGGCCGAATGCGCCATGCCGTGTGAATCGGTGCGGCGCCTGGCGCCAAAAGAGGGCAGGATCCTGGAACTGGGCCATGAAAAGGAGGATGGTAAACCCAGGATGAGCTACTTCGCGCTGCTGCACAGAGATGAGGTGAAGTTCATCCGGTTGAGTTCTCCGGATCATTACTGGGCAACGGCGAGCTGCATATCTCATGAGCAGGTGCCGGCCTGGGCCTTGTCGCAATTGGATCAAAAGAAAGAAGGCGTAACCGGCGCCTGACAGCGGCTGACCGTAACTGCCGCATCGGAAGCGGAATATGGAAGGGGTTTGAAATCTATGGACAACCCGGTATTTGATTTCTGGAACAAGCTGATGGTCAATATGTGGTCGAAAGGCGCCATGCCTGTCGGGGTTCCGTTCACCTGGTTCACGCAGCCGGATCAAGTGAAAGGCCCATGGCGAATACCTCTGAATATGACCCAGGCTATATCGGATTCATTTGCCGCTTTCACCGGGGACAAAAAGTACGGCGCCAGTGGCGGCGAGTCTCTTTCCGAGCTTGTGTCGAACCTGATGCAAATAGGGTTCGAGGGATATGTGGAACTCCAGAAGAAATGGCTTGACGAATTACGCAAAGGCGCTTCGCCTCCCCATGACATAGAATCTTCGAGCCATGCGCCGCTGATCTGGCTTGAGTCCGTTCGAAAGCTTCTCGGTCTGATCCGAAATGCTGATGCGAGCGGTGGCTCTTCCCAGGATCTTCTCGACAAGTACACTGCCTTTTCTGAGAAAATGAGCGAACTCCTGTATCAACTTTATCTTCCGATGGACAAAGCATCGAAAGCCCTGGCCGAAACCCTTGGTGATATGCGTGGGGAACGCGGGGTCCCTCAGAATGTCGATGAAGTCTCCGGCGTCTGGTTTTCCGTGCTCGAGGGTTCCTACCTGGACCTGTTCAAGTCGCCCGGCTACACACAATTGCTGCATGAAACAGCGGATGCCTACGAACAATACTGTCAGGTTAGGCGCCAGGTGTAAGGCCCTTCCTCAAAAGCCGCACCAAAACCTCAGGACAGGGGAGTGGACGCGCTGTCCGATGAAATAAGCAAACTGAGGGAAAAACTCGAAGAACTCCTGCAGAGAGTGGATTCGCAAACCTGAGACCAACCCGTGAGCGTGTGAAAAGGTATGAGAGGGAGACGGGGTGAGGTTTCCGCCTCACCGCGTCCCCGCGTCACTTCTTCTTGGGCGCTGTGGTTTTCCTGGCTGCGCGCCGCTTTGGCTCGGCGCGGCCGGTTTTTGTCTCCATGGCGGCTTTCTCGATTGCAGGTTCGGCCTCTTGTTCTGCTTGTGCTTCACAACGGCGCACATCGGCATCGAGGGCTTCGTCCAGATCGATCTGGAAGCGCACCGGCCCCCTGGACAATTTGCAGGACTCGGCGGCAGACGCCCCAGCCTGAGGAAAAGTAAGGTGAAGCGGGCATCCCGAGGTCGGAATAGACCACGAGGTTGCAATGGACGCATGGCCCTTCGGGAATACGCAGACTTCAGCGTCGATATAGTTCAGCGCGGCAAGCGAGGCTTCTTTGTCAACCAGGTCGTCGCCGTCGGCGATACAGATAAGCCATGGTGTTTTCTTCTCTTCGAGCCGCTTTAAATTGAGCTTTCGGCCGAAAAGGGCCACAGGCAGGGTCCCCTCCTTGTCGATTGGAATCGAATAGGAAGCAAAACTCATCCTGGTGATGTTAACAGGTATATCTTTTTGATCATGGGTCAGCCAGTAACTGATCGCCGCTGCGGTCCTGCTGATTTTCGGCCGCGGACTTGCCTGGCTGTCAAACATGTCGATGTCGCGATGGAAAGAAGCGATCGGTGACTCGGTCTCCAGTTTTCGCAGCCTGTAAACCCATCCCAAAATAGAGCCGTCAATAACGGTGTTTCCGTCAGAAGACACTTTTTGAGAATAGCTGATGTCTCTGAACCTTTCTGGAAGACTGTTCATGTAATCTGTTAAAGACTTGCTCCGGCTCCCGTCCACCGGAGTTACGCAGGTGATCAAAGCGTCGACCAGGCCGTCCAGTTCACCGGATAACAGCGCCGCAAGAGCCATGTAGCCGCCCTGGCAGAAACCGTTCAGGGTGACCGGCTTGTTGTGCTTTGCCATCATTTCTTGACAGAAGAAGCGTATGTCAAGAGCGTCATCTTCTCCGGTCATGGTCCGGACTGCGGCGGTCGAATCGATATCTTTGACCAGGCGGATGTAGGTTGGGAACCCCTGATTCGCATAACAATGCACATAGCTCCTCTGTTCTCCCGGCAAAAAGGCCAAAATATTGGCGCCCAAAACATAGGGAGGGATAATCAGAATGGGTTTGCTTCTGAGCGTTATATCCTTCTTGCTGGGAAGCACCTGATAGAGGTCGAAGCGCTCGGTTTCGGCCAGCTTCAAATACCCGCCGTTGTCCAGGTGGAAGCCGAAGTCGGCTTTGATCTCGTCTACAGCCTCCGGGTATTCGTGAACGGTGACTTTGAGGACCTCTTGCAGCCTGCAGGCAAAATCGCACAGGCAGTCCTCATCTTCGAATGAATTCATCCAGGCGTAAAAACTTTTGCTCAGCGTAGTGTAAAAAAACCTGTTCATGGCCCGCAGGCTACCCGTCACCGCGTCGCCGGCAAGCCGGCCATTCAGTTTGAACAATTCACCGTAGTCTGTAAGATTTTCAGCGGGAGAGTGTGCGGGTAGCTTTTCTTTCTCGGTCCTTGCGAAAGCATTCAGGGCATTTGCTGACGGCGCCCAAAACGCCGTGACGTATCTGAACATCCCGTTCCAGTAATCCTGGGCCGCTCCTGCCTGAGCGAAAGCCGCCCGACTGAGTTTAGGGGCGGCTTTCATGGATTTGCACATTAAAGAAGCCGCCACGCTAAACATTTCGAAAGGTGCGTTGAAGTAGTTTTGCATCTTTCCCCCTGTCCCCCACGATGTCTTTCTTTGGGATGTAAAAGGTTTGGCCGCCTCCATTCATGAGTAGTTTTAGAAGCCCCCTCCGGCTCCATTTTCTCGAGAGGTATACTTGAGGAGAATATGCAAAATCGGTGCTAACTTAAGCCAGCTCAAGAAAAAGCAGAGATAAGACGATGACCCTTTGCCCCTTCGAGAAAACGCGGCCATGGTACCAGTTTGGAGAATTGATGTCAATTTCTTGAAAAATCTTCTTGCTATTCCGGTTTCAGATTGTTAAAGAATAGCCAATTTCAATCAGGGATGAAATTATGAATCATTACTTCGATACCGCAAATTTCTGGTTCTGGTGGCTTACCTGGGGAGGTGTGCGCCTGACGGGATAGCTATCAGTTCGAATTGGAATGCTGGGACCGTGGGCCGCGCCAAGGCTCACGGTCCTTTTTTTTGTTCAAAGGGACCGTGGACACACTCTGCGGTCCCTTTCCATTTGGAGGCGCGGGCCGCGAAGAGGAGGCAAAAGGTGCTTGTTGTAATGAAAAAAGGAGCTATAGCGGCAGAAATTGAGGCGGTTGTCTCCGGCATTGAGCAAAAGGGCTATATTGCCAGGCCGATTCCGGGTGGAGAACGGGTGGCGATATGCGTTCTCCACAATGACGGTCCGGTGGACGCCTCGTCATTCCTGCAACTTCCTGCAGTAAAAGAGACTATTCCGGTGACCCGTCCGTACAAGCTGGTGAGCCGGGAATCCCAGGCATGGGACACCATCATAGATGTTGGCGGGGTCCGGGTTGGCAATGGGCGCCTCACCATCATGGCCGGTCCCTGCGCGATCGAGAGCGAAATCCAGGCGCTTACAATTGCGCAAATGGTGAAGAGGGCCGGCACCCAGATTTTCCGGGGCGGCGCGTTCAAGCCAAGGACCTCGCCTTATGCATTTCAGGGGCTTGGAGTGGAAGGGTTGAAAATCCTGGCCAAAGTGCGCCTCGAAACCGGGATGCCGGTGGTTACCGAGGCAATCGACCATGAAGTCTACGAACTCGTCGAGCAATACGCGGACATAGTCCAGATCGGCGCGAGGAATATGCAGAATTTCAGCCTTCTGCGGCGGGCGGGAAAGTCCCGAAAACCTGTGCTTCTCAAGCGGGGTCTGGCGGCTACCATCGAAGAGTGGCTCATGGCGGCCGAATACGTGATGGATGGCGGAAATGACAAGGTGATACTCTGCGAGCGCGGGGTGCGCACATTCGCCCACCACAGCCGCAATACGCTGGACCTCTCCGCCATTCCCGTGGTCAGGCAGGAGTCTCATCTGCCGGTGATCGTGGACCCCAGCCACGCGGCAGGCTTCAGGGACCAGGTGATTCCTCTGAGCCGTGCCGCCGTGGCAGTCGGATGCCATGGTCTGATGGTGGAGGTTCACCATGATCCTGAAACCGCCCTTAGCGATGGACCTCAGTCGCTTTATCCCGCTCAGTTCGCCGAGCTGTGCAGGCAGATAGAGTCAATTTTCAAGGCATCCCGCGCACGCCCAAAGCGGATGATAGACACGTCGAGCGGTAGCCTTCCGCGCTACGCGAAGCGCATCGCTGAGGGATGTCCGCAAGAGCGTTTCACCAAATGATCGTTTAGTCTTGTTAATAAGTCTGCCATACGAGGAGCAAAACGATGCAATTGGGGTTTTATCCGCAAAGATCTGAATTCCACACTATGGCCGAAAAGGGAAACCTTATCCCGGTTTGTCTGGAAGTGCTGGCCGATACGGAAACTCCTGTTTCCGCGCTGGCCAAAATATATGACGGTCATGGGCCTGTATTCCTTCTGGAAAGCATGGAGGGCGGCGAGAGGTGGGGCAGGTACAGCTTCCTGGGAAATTCGGCCGCCAGGACGGTCAGGGTTTTCCGTGATGAAGTCGAAATCGAGAGCGGGCCCAAAAAGGAGCGCATTGCCCACCATGGAGATCCGCTAAAAGTTCTGCGCTCCTTAATGGCTCAGTATAAACCGGTAAAGCTTGCGAGACTCCCCCGGTTCTGGGGCGGCATGGTAGGATTTTTCACCTATGAGTTCGTATCCTTTTTCGAAGCGATCCAAAGCCGGCTGCCCGCAGACGTTCCAATGGCTCATTTTATCCTCCCCGGACAGCTTTTCATTTTTGATAACCTGCGTCACACGCTGAGCCTTGTGGCATACGGTGTTGTCGAAAACGGGGAGGCCGATGAAGCCTATGACAGGGCGGTTGAGACCCTGAAACAGATGAAGGGCAAACTCGAGGGTATGCCCAAAGTGGTCTCACCCCATAGGCCTGACGAATTTCCTTTCCATCACGATGCCGAACCTGAGAAATTCCGTTCCGGGGTTGCCAAAATCAAAGAATACATCAGGGAGGGGGACGCCATCCAGGCGGTTCTCTCACAACAGTTCAGTTGCCCGGTCCCCCCGGATCCCTGGCTGCTCTACCGCGCTCAGCGCTTCATAAATCCATCTCCGTACCTCTATTTCCTCCATTTTGACGATACGGTCCTGGTGGGCTCGTCTCCGGAAACCATGGTGCGCCTGGAAAACGGCGTCGCCACGCTTCGCCCTATTGCAGGTACTCGCCCTCGAGGAAAAACCGAGCAGCAGGACCGGAAGCTTGCGAACGAGTTGCTGCAGGATGAAAAAGAGAGGGCCGAGCATCTCATGCTGGTGGATCTGGGCAGGAACGACCTCGGCCGGGTGGCTGAAATCGGTACGGTCCAGGTAACCGACCTGATGGTGGTTGAAAGATACTCGCACGTAATGCACCTTGTCTCGAACATAAACTGCGATTTGCGTGAAGGGTTGGATGCATTCGACCTCTTCCGCGCCTCTTTCCCGGCCGGGACCCTTACAGGCGCTCCGAAAGTCAGGGCCATGGAAATTATAGCTGAACTGGAAGATGAGCCCCGCGGTCCATATGGTGGGGCGGTCGGATATTTTTCCTTCACGGGGAACATGGATCTGGCGATCACCATCCGGACCGCCTGCATCGAGAATGGCAAAATGACGGTAAGGGCAGGGGCTGGAATTGTCGCCGACTCCGACCCCGAGCGCGAAAGACAGGAAACGATCAACAAGGCCGAATCCATCCATAGGGCGCTTCAACTGCTCGAAGGGAGCAGCACGGGTGTTTGCGCATGCAGTTGAGTAGAAGGCTGGTGAATGATTTTATCCGTGTTCATCCGTGGTTCAAAAGGAGTTTATTCCCATGCTTTTCATGATCGATAACTACGATTCTTTCACTTACAATCTTTTCCAATATTTCCGGATGTTTGGGACTGAAGTCGAGGTCGCGAGAAACGATGGGGTCACTGTTGACGATATCGCAAGGCTCGGGCCTTCGGCAATCGTAATTTCCCCCGGTCCGTGCAGGCCGGAAGACGCGGGAGTCTCTGTCGCCGCCATTCAGAGATTTTCCGGGAAAATCCCTATCCTCGGAATCTGCCTGGGCCATCAGGCGATTGCGGTCGCTTTCGGAGGCGAGGTGATTCACGCCAAAAGACTTATGCACGGTAAAGTTTCCACGGTCAGCGCGGACGGAAAGTCTATCTATGCGGGGGTTTCGAACCCTTTCCAGGCAATGCGCTACCATTCCCTTGCCGTGGCGCCGGGGAGCCTGCCGCAATGCCTGGAGGTCACGGCCGGCGCCGAAGATGGCGAAGTTATGGGAATTCGCCATAAAGAGCACCTCACAGAAGGTGTGCAGTTCCATCCGGAATCTATCATGACGCCCGTTGGCAAGCGGCTTTTGAAAAACTTCCTCAAGCTTGCAGACGGGCAAAAGACTGTGGGGGAAAAGATATGATACGCGAGTGCCTCAAAAAGCTGATTGCAAAGATAGACCTGAGCGAGGAGGAAATGGCCGCGCTTGTTGGTGAGATAATGTCGGGCAATGCGACCGACGCTCAGATAGGGGCCATAATGGCTGGACTGGCCGCCAAGGGCGAGACTTTCTCGGAGCTTGCCGGGGCTGCGCGCGCCATGCGGCGCAAAGCCGTCAGGATCCAAACAAACGCCGACATAGTAGTTGATACCTGCGGAACAGGCGGCGACGGCTCGAACACTTTCAACATCTCGACTACTGCGGCCTTCGTTGTGGCGGGATGCGGCGTTACGGTGGCCAAGCACGGGAACCGCTCGGTTTCGAGCAAGTGCGGCAGCGCAGATTTGCTGGAGGCGTTGGGCGTGAACCTGGAGGTTGGGCCGGAATTGGTGGAAGAGGCGGTGAGGCAAATCGGCATAGGGTTCCTTTTTGCGCCGCTCTTTCATGGCGCCATGCGGCACGCAGCCAGGGCGCGAAAGGAACTGGGGATACGCTCGATTTTCAATATGCTCGGGCCGTTGACAAACCCGGCTGGGGCGAATTGCCAGTTGATCGGCGTCTATGCGCCGGAGCTGACCGAAATGTTCGCCCACGCGCTCCAGCGTCTGGGCGCCAGGCGCGCCTTCGTCGTGCACGGGCATGAAGGGCTCGATGAGATCAGCGTCTGTGCTCCGACAAGGGTCTCCGAATTGAATGATGGACTGATCCGGACCTATGACGTCTCTCCCGAACAACTCCTGGGCCGGACGGCGGACCCGTTGGATATGGCTGGAGGGACGCCGGCTGAAAACGCGCGGATAACCACGAAGATTCTGTCCGGTGAAAAGGGGCCGAGGCGGGATGTCGTTGTGGTCAATGCGGGCGCCGCATTGCTCGCCGCCGGCCTCGCCCATGATTTCGGCGAGGGTATCGAAATGGCCCAAGCCTCCATTGACGAAGGCAGGGCGATGGAGAAACTCGAAGCGCTCGTCCGGTTTACCGGGCAGAACTGAGCCCGCCTGCGGTAAAGGCTTTCTAAATTCCACCGCAGAGACGCAGAGGAAAACAGTTGAACGAACAGAGAAGACTAAAAGCCATGTCCTTGTTTGCTTTCGATCTTCCTGCATGCCCATTTTCTTTTCTCTGCGCACTATCCTTGACCGGACCATGCCCCGTCTCTGCGGTGGACATTCATCTTTATTTTGCGAGGATTAAACGTGTCTGATTTTCTTTCCAAAATTCTCGAACGCAAAAGAGACGAAGTCAGGGCGGCGGAAAAACGCATCCCGGAGCAGGTCCTTCGGCGTGAAGCCGAGAAGCCGGACGGCAGAAGGGCCTTTACTGAGCGGCTTGCCGGGCCGGGTCCGCTAGGGATGAACGTAATTGCCGAAATAAAGCGGGCTTCTCCGTCGAAAGGCAAAATAAGGGAAAATGTCGATCCGGCTGAATATGCCCGGAAGTATGAACTCGGAGGCGCTGCAGCTTTCTCTGTGCTCACGGACCGAAACTTTTTCAGCGGGAGTCCCGACGATCTGGGAAAAGTTAAATCTGCGGCCTCGCTTCCCACGCTAAGAAAGGACTTCCTCATAAGCTCCTACCAGGTTTATGAATCGGCGGCGATGGGGGCCGATGCGGTATTGCTCATAGTGCGGGCGCTTTTGCCGGAGTTTTTGCGGGACCTGTTGTCGTTGTGCTCGGGCATCGGTTTGGACGCCCTTGTTGAGGCGCACGATGAAAGAGAGTTCGAAACTGCTGTAAAAGCCGGGGCGCAGTTGATCGGCATAAACAACCGCGACCTGGCGACCTTTAAAACTGACATTTCGACCTCGATAGGCCTTGCCGGACGAGCCGATCCCGGCCAGGTCCTGGTCGCCGAGAGCGGGATTCATGCGCGTTCCGATATCGAGCGGCTCCTCGATGCCGGAATATGGAATTTTTTGATTGGCGAGGGTCTCATGAGGTCGGAGGACCCCGTAAGGTTTCTGAAGGCTTTGCATGGAAACGCTAAAATCCACCACGGAGACACAGAGTGCACAGAGGTTTGAAATCATTTGCTCCTGGGTTGTTGTTGTTCGTTCAATTGATTTCCTCCGTGCTGCTGATGTGTAGTGTGCTGAAGTTCTGTAAAGCTCTTTATCCAGTTGTCATTGCGCTCTGCGTACCCTGTGGTGAACGTGTATGGAGGGGAAAGTATGAAAAAAAAAGGCGGTCTGCGCACCCCGGCTGAAGGCCCCGCCGTCTTTCATCCGCCGCCGAAGGCAGCGGCAAACCCGGCTGACGGCCCCGCCGTCCAGGTAAAGGTCTGCGGCCTGACCCTGGTCGAGGAGGCCGTCGCCTGTGCGGGAATGGGCGCGGACGCCATAGGCCTGGTGTTTTATCCGCCGAGTCCGCGTTGGGTGAGCGGGCAAAGAGCCAGGGAAATCAGCGGGAGTCTTCCGGAGCAGGTCTGGAAGGTCGGCGTTTTTGTCGACGAGCCCTTTTCAGCGGTCATGAAAAAGGCCGAATTCTGCCGGTTGAACTGCGTCCAGCTCCATGGCGCTGAACCTCCCGGGATGGTTGAAGCGCTTGAGGCGGCTGGAATAAGCGTAATCAAATCTCTTTTTGTGAAAAAAGGGCCCTTTTTATCTGAAGCTGGCCTTTACCGCGCCTCGGCATACCTGATCGAGAGCGGGGGAGGGCTTGTTCCGGGTGGGGCCGGGCTGAGCTGGCGATGGGCGGAAGCCGGGGAACTGCCGGGTAAGGTTCCCTGCATCCTGGCTGGGGGCCTGAGTGCAGAAAACGTTGGCGAGGCGATTTATGCATTCGGCCCGGACGCCGTTGACGTTAGTTCAGGTGTGGAATCCGAGCCCGGACGAAAGGATATCAGTAAAGTGCGGGCTTTTATCGAGGCGGTTCGCAATGCGAAGCTGCGGAGCGCTCCAGGGAGGATATTCAAATGAAATCGGCGGAGGAGACAAACTTGGCTGTGATATCGTCATTTTCCGGGGAAAAATCGGCTCAGCCTGCTTCAGTCGGCCATTTTGGCCCTTACGGCGGGCGCTACGTGGCCGAAACGCTCATGCCCGCGCTGATCGAGCTGGAGTCGGCCTACTTATCGGTATGCGCTGAACCGGCTTTTCAGGAGGAATTGAATTTGCTTTTGAAAGACTTCGCCGGAAGGCCCACTCCCCTTTTTCGGGCCGGGAGGCTGAGCGCCCATGCCGGTGGGGCGGCCATTTATCTGAAGAGGGAGGACCTTGCGCATACCGGCGCTCATAAAATCAACAACACGCTTGGTCAGGGGCTTCTTGCCAGATGGATGGGTAAGTCCAAAGTGATCGCCGAGACCGGCGCGGGCCAGCACGGGGTTGCTACGGCGACGGCTGCGGCTCTCTTTGGCATGGAATGCAGGATTTTCATGGGGACCGAGGATATCGCCAGGCAGGCCCCCAACGTGCAGCGGATGAAATTGCTGGGCGCCGAAATAGTGCCGGTTGATTCGGGGACCGGCACTCTGAAGGACGCTATGAACGAAGCAATGCGCTACTGGGTAGGCTCTGTGCGCGACACTTTCTACATTATCGGTTCTGTTGCCGGTCCCCATCCCTACCCGGCAATGGTGCGCGATTTTCAGCGGGTGATTGGCGATGAGGCAAAGGAGCAGATCATGGAAGCCGAAGGCAGGGCGCCGGACATGTTGGTGGCCTGTGTGGGCGGGGGAAGCAACGCGATGGGCCTTTTCTATCCCTTCCTTGATGGGCCGGTGGAAATGGTGGGAGTTGAGGCGGCCGGCCACGGAATCGATACCGGAAAACACGCGGCGACGCTCGGGGCCGGGTCGGTCGGCGTTCTTCACGGCTCCAAATCCTACGTGCTGCAGGATGAAAACGGCCAGATCAAGGAGGCGCACTCGATATCTGCGGGTCTCGACTACCCCGGTGTAGGCCCTGAGCATTCATGGCTGAAGGACACGGGCCGCGTGCGCTATGTGAGCGTTTTAGACCGGGAAGCGCTTGGAGCTTTCCATCTGCTGAGTTCGATCGAGGGAATCATCCCAGCCCTGGAGAGTTCCCACGCCGTTGCCCGCGCTATGGTCGAAGCCGCGAGAATGCCGGCGCAAAACATCATCATCGTGAATCTGTCCGGGCGCGGCGACAAGGACCTCGGGATCGTGTCGAAACTGTAACCGTTCACTGCTGTGACGGAAGGACAAAAAATCCTCACCGCAGAGACGGACCATGCCCCGTCTCTGCGGTGAGATGGTTTCTCTGTCGCTGCAGTGAATGCTTTCGCACTTGAAAGGATAAACTATGAGTAGGATAGAAGAAACATTCAGCAGACTGCGCGCCAGGGGAGAAAAAGCCCTGGTGGGCTTCATTACGGCCGGAGACCCCGACCTGGGGCGCTCCCTGGAGATAGCAAAGCAAATGTGCCTCTCCGGGCTGGACCTTCTTGAATTGGGCGTGCCTTTTTCCGACCCGACCGCAGACGGCCCGGTCATACAACGCTCATCGGCGCGCGCAATCGGCGCCGGAGTGAACATGGAAAGCGTTATCGCAATGGTGCGCCGTATAAGAGAGTTCAGCTCGATTCCCATTGTAATTTTCAGCTACTATAACCCCATCCTTGCATACGGAGCCAATGAGTTCTACAGGGATGCGACAGCGGCCGGGGCCGATGGGGCCCTCGTGGTGGATTTGCCGCCGGAGGAATCTGATGAACTGACCGGCCAATGGGGAACCGGGCTTGATTTTATCCGGCTCGTCGCCCCGACCACTCCTCCAGGGCGCATGGCCCGGATAGCCGCCAATGCCTCCGGGTTCATTTACCTGGTTTCCATGACGGGCATTACAGGCAGTGGGGGATTAGATCGTGAAGAAATAGCGCGCGTAGCGCACGACTTAAGAAACAACTCCCACGGTCTGCCGATTTGCATCGGGTTCGGGATCTCCACCCCGGACGACGCAGCAAAAGTGTCGGAGTTTGCGGACGGAGTCGTTGTGGGAAGCGCTTTTGAAAGGCTGATCGAATCCGGTTTTGAGGATGAGAACATAGCGGGCAATGTAGGGGAGTTCACTGCCCGGCTCAAGAAAGCTATTCTCTAGCAAGTCCACCACAACATTTCATGTCCCTAAGGGACATCCCAAACCATGAAAAGGGTCACTTTTCATGACGGACAGAAATTTGCCGTAGTCATTAAGTCATATTGACGATATGACATTTTATGGTATATTTAGAAAGCGGGAAGTAGCAGCTATTCATGTCCCTTTGGGCTGCCCTGAAACCATGAAAAGCCGCCTGAACAAACCGTAGTATAGCCCCTTGTGGGCGTTCTTTCCGAGACAGGGAGCAAGGAGGTTTGTCATGATTATCGCGATAGACAAGCGGGGAAGCATTAACCTTCCCGCATCGCTTCGCAAAGAACTTGGGCTCAAAAACGGAGATCACCTGAATCTCTCGCTCGAAGAGGGGGGCGTCATTGTCCTGCAGCCCGTGGTAATTTACCCCATCGTGCAGTTGGGCGAACAAGGGCTTAAAAAACTCGAGGAAGCTCGCGAGAGTGGAATAGGCGAAATGCCCTCCTGGTTTGACAAAGAGATGGATGATGCCAAAGCTGATTCCAAGCAGAAAATTTCTGGAAGACATTGAGGCGTTCAAGTCGCAAAAGGACATTATCAAAAGGGTCGCCAAGGCTCTTGCCTTCTTTGAAACCAATCCCCACCACCCTGGGCTGAACCTCGAACGAATCGTAAACGATCCCAGCGCCTGGAGCATTCGTGTGGACAGGCGCTATCGAATTTCCTTCGATCGGGACAGGTTCCTCGAATCTGGCGCTCCGGATTGGTCCGGCAGCATCATCCTGTTGCGCGTGCTATCCCATGACGATCTTTATAAACGGCCACGGTAGCTGGCGATAAAGTTGAGCAGTCGGGACCCGCACCAAAGATTCCCAACGCAAATGATCTGCCCACTTTCCTCGATATGAGCCCTCACTTTCACAAATCGCTTCCGCTCCTGACTCTGCATTAAGAAATTTGTCAGCAGATTCTGGCTACTCCCTCTTGAACCCCCTGCTGGTAAATCGCAGCGTGCGGCTGTTCTCGGTGACGGTTCGCATCACATAATCGGGAGCGCCGCAAGAAATCTCGGCCCCCACATCCATGGTCGCTGTTTTCCACAGAATATCGCGATCAATATCGAAGTATGCGTGAATCAAACGGTTGTGCATCGACACGATCAGGTTCCACGGTATATCCGGGACGCTCAGACGCAATTCATCAGAAACCTTGCCCGCCGCCTCTCCGACGACCTCGATGGGCCGAACCAGGGCAAATAGAAACATCCGGTCAGTATCCAGGTCAGTGGCCTGTCGCCCGGACACGAATTCCGTCACCGTCTGTATCTCCTCCCAGGGTTGACCGGCAAATCTTGCTTCCCTGCTGCAGCTTTTTCCCATCTGCGGGTCCAGCCTAAGCATGACAAAGGTCAAACGGCTGGCGCCAAACGTTTGCTCGAAGGTCATCGTTTACCTGGAGGCAAGTCTATTATAAGTCCGGTCCTTCGCGCGTTGGATCGGTCTCTGCGCATATCATGGCAAGGGAGGGTTTCCCCTCCCCTGCTCCCCGAAGACGCGTCAGGAAACGCGTTTATGCCGCACTTGCATTATCTACAAATAGGTGTTCGAGAAGTTCCCGGTCGCTGAAGCGTTTGCAGAAGCGCCGAGGTTGGCGACCAGGTCTTTGAGAAAAGTCACGAGGTCTGAGCTGCCGGCGGATGTGCTGCTCGTGCTATTTGTGCTGGATGTGCTGCTGGCGCCGGACGAGCTGCTTGCGCTGTTGATCGCTGAAACCAGTTTGCTGAAGTCCGATTTCAGCGTGCTGAGGCTGCTGTCCGTAGAGGAGGTGGAGGAACTGTCCGAACTGCTCTCCAGCTCCGAAATCAGGTTCTCGATTTTGCTCGAAAAGCTTGAATAAGAGGATGTCGCTGTCGAGGAGGTGGACGAGGTCGAACTGTCGCTTGAATCCGATTCCGACTTTGCGGCCGCGAACAAGTCATGCATCAGCTTTGCGAGGGCTTGACCGGGGTTCACGGTGGAGCTGGTCGAACTGGTGGATGAGGTGGAATCGGTGGATGAGGTGGAGCTGTCGGAAGTCGAGCTGCCGCTCCCGTCCGGCGGTGGGCCGTTTGGCGGAGGAGGCATCGAAAGCCCCATCTGGTTGAGCGCCCCCATGACGCTCTGCATTAACGTATCATCCCCTCCCGACGTTGACTGACTGCCCGAAACCTGGGTGCTTGAGCTGGCGCTGCTGCTAAGTGACTGTTCGAGTTCGGAAAGGATAGTGTAGAGCGAATCTGTGCTGCTTACTCCTGAAACGGTCATGGCTTTCTCCTTTCACTGTAATGTCTTGAAAATGTGCGACGCGCTAAGGGGACATAAGTTGTAAAGCTGCATCTTCGTATCTGATCTTTCGAATTGTGACATATACATCGGCAAATAATCCTTTAAGGATGTGTAAATTTATTTCTGGTTCATGTAAAGTTCTGCAACTAATCTTCCCGTTTATAATTGTGTTGTTGTTATCGTTTGTTCTGCTTGATGAATAGCGTGAGCAAAATCCGCGCCCATTTGTGTAAAGGCATGTCTCTATGATGTAAAGTTTTGTAATGCAGTTCTTGCTTTATGCAGGGGATCGAAAAGGGGTAGGAGAATTTTCCAGGAAGAGAATATGTAAAGACCGTCCAAACGGCAGCCGCAGCAATGTCAGGGGCGCCTTGGGGAGTAGGCTGCTCTTGTCAATTCGTCCTTGAATTCAACTTGTAGCCCACTCCGTATATGGTGCTTATTATATCTTTATCAGGAAGACAGTTTGCTATTTTTTTCCGCAGGTTCTTCACATGGGAGTCGATTGTCCTCTCATAGCCTTCAAAATCATACCCTTGAACTGCATTGATCAGCTCGTCTCGCGAGAAAATCCGATCGGGGTAGCTCAACAGCACCTTGAGAAGGTTATATTCACAGGGCGTCAGCTTCATCTCGGCCCCTCCGGCAAGCGCCTGGCGGGTTTCCTCAATTATGACCAGCTCTGCGGCGGCAAGCGTCTTTGGGGCATTAGGGGAATAGGTGCGCCTCATTACTGCATTGACACGCGCTATAACCTCCCTGGGACTGAACGGTTTGCAAATATAGTCGTCGGCGCCCAATTCCAGACCCAGCAATCGATCGATTTCTTCGACCCGCGCAGTGATCATTATTATGGGAACAGTGGAAAACTGCCTGATGCCGCGACAAACGTCCAAGCCATTCATTCCGGGAATCATGATGTCCAGAAGAATCAAGCTGGGGTGGTTTTGTTTCACATGGTGCAGAACCAGGTCTCCACGATCAAGACGTGAAACCCTGTAGCCGGCGCTCACGAGGTAGTCTTTCAGTATTTCCACTATCTTGATTTCGTCTTCGACCACCAGGATATCCCGGCTCATCCCACCTCTCCTTTGATCCACACGCGATTAAAGGGCATCAAAGCGGCGTCCCATAATGGCGCGGGAAGGCCATGCTGACTTTGAGCCCTCCGGTGGAAGAATTGGAAGCTTCTATTTTCCCCCCAAAGCTCTCCACGATGCTCTTGCATATCGCCAGGCCAAGTCCGCTGCCTCCATGCTCCCGGCTTCTTGCCCCGTCCACCCGGTAAAGTCTGTCAAATAAGAATGCAAGCGATTCTTCGGGGACTCCGGGCCCGGAATCCTCGAAACTCGCCGAAAGCTCACCCGCCCCAACCTCGATGGAAATTTTCAGAACACCCGGGACCTTTGCATATCGCAACGTATTCTCCAGCAGGTTTGAGAAAACTTGTTTGAGCCGATCGGCATCCGCCAGAATCAGCACGTCCCCTTCCATCGTCTCATGCATATCGAGCTGTATGCCGCGCTGGTTCAGCCGGGTACGGAAACACTCCAGCGTCTCTGTCAATATCTCCAGTGGATTTACGGCCGTTGGTTCCGGGCTGAAGCTCCCGGATTCGATAAATGAAAGATCGTGAAGGTCGCCAACGATTCGGCCCAGATGCATCACCTCGAGGTGAAGCGAATCCAGTCCCTGCCTGGTGACCGTTCTGACGCCGTCCTGCATGGCTTCTATTTCTCCGCGAAGAATAGCCAGCGGGGTCCTCAGTTCATGAGAGATGTCCACCAGCCATTGTTGCTGTGTTTGCTGATGTTTTTCCAGGGCTTGGGCCATTGCATTGAAACCGGCGGCCAGTTGGCCCAATTCATCATTGGATCTGACGGCGATTCGAGTGTCAAATCTGCGGGAGATCAAGGCCCTTGTGCCTGTCTCCAGTTCCTTTAAAGGCGCCAGCAGGCGCCGGGACAAAACGAGCGTCACGAAGAACGCCAAAATCAGGGCGACAGCTCCAATTGCGTAGAAGATCTGCGACTGCTGCCTCGTGAATTCGACATCGAGGTGATGAGTCGTCCGTTCGTGTTTTCTGAGGCCGAGCCACCCGACCAACTGGGCATCCGCCTTGATGGGAGTGAGCCGATAGCTGTCCTGAGAGGAACCATCCCCCGGGGTCAGCGGGCGTTTCTCAGCGTCGAACAGGGCGATGGGCGGAATAGGCGGATGTCGTGGAGGCTGACCGGGAGGGGGCGGCATCAACTCGCCGGGTGGAGGAGGAGGCATTCTTTCGCTCTTCGTCGATAGAGGATCGAAGTGCAAGAACGGCGGGCCGGTCATCCCGGTTCCCGGTCGCATGCCCGGTCCGGCCCATCTTAAGCCGAACCAGAGTCCAGGGTCCTGCCGGACCGAATCCCAATTGCCGCTTCTCCGGTATTCCTGACTCAGTGCTTCAAGCAGTTTAGTGACCGTTTCCGCTTCAACTTTGCTGATATACTCTTCAAAATGACGCTCGGAAAAGTATCTTCCGATCAGAATCATGCAAACGACAACGATCAAGCTATTCAGCAGAAGAGCCAGAAATACTTTATGCCTGAATTTAAGGTTCATGCTAAACCGCCCGTGGCCGGAAGCGCCCAGATCGTTGACCGACTGCATGCAAAAGGTCCCTCTATATCTGGCGTATCCAGACCGGGAAGTCAATCCTCGTATGATAGACTTATATAGCGCCCTACCGAAAAAACATAACCACTTTGCGTCGTGCGAGCGCGTAGCGGGCTGGCCGACCGCGCTACAAGTCTATCTGGCGCGCTGGGCGTTCGCGGGAGGCCTGGTGATCGATCTCCATATTCATTCCACACCGCCTCCACACTTTCTACACAATCGGTGTGTAGAGTCCATTCGTCCGAGTGGTTCGGGAGCCATCACCGAAGGCTTTTTCCCTGCCCTGAACCTCTCGGTGGTAATTGGCCGGACAGGGGGACTCGGATCACCCCCTGCTCCCGGCCTGCCGGCGGTTGTCCGGCTATCTTGAACAATGCAGCGTAACTAAGAAAAGGATATGAATATGAAAAAGATACCGATCTTTGTCACTCTTTGCCTGGTCGCGTGCTCAATGACCGGGACGCCTTACGCTCAGCAGACCTCTGAAAATCAACCGCCGCCGGCCTTCTTTTTCAAACTCGGGCTGACGGGCATCTCGGCCGACTCGGAACACCTCTATGTAATGGCGGGCGGCAAAATACTGCAATACGACGTTACCGGGACGATGCTTCAAAATTCAGTTGACCTCCCCGATCCAGCGCCCCCTAAGGACGTCCCACCCAGGCCGAAGGACCCCGGTAAGTTTCCTCCTCTTCCTCCTTCTCTGCCTCATGGGCTTTGGGCCGGCAACAGCGTTCTCTATGTCTTAGGGGGGCACGTCATTTACCTCTATAGCCTCCCGCAGCTTACGCTTCAGAAAACCGTGGAGCTTCCCAAACCGGAATTGCCGCAGGGTGGCAAGTAGCGCGCAGCTCTTCTTTCGCAACATACTGCAGATACAGGGGGAGCGCATATGAATCATCTCCTGGTCGTTGACGATGATGCGGCGTTTTGTGAAATCATTGCGGATTATCTCAAGCCTGAAGGATTCGAGGTAACCTCGATCCACAATGGGAGGGACGCCTTGCAGCAGGTCCTGGCAGGGGAGGGCAAATATGATTTGGTCATGCTCGATATAATGCTTCCGGGCATGAACGGTTTTGAAGTCTTGCAACGCATCCGTTCCAGACTGGAAACCCCTGTAATCATGTTGACCGGCCGGAATCAGAAAATAGATCGCATCGTCGGGCTTGAGATCGGAGCAGACGATTTCCTGGTAAAACCCTGCGATCTTCGAGAACTGCTTGCAAGACTCCGTGCAATTCTTCGCCGAACGCAAAATTCACTAAAGAATGAAATTATGCCGGCGCCCGAAAGAATAGTTATCGGGGATATTGAACTCGATGCCGGGACCCGTGTCGTGCGCCGTAACCGGGAACAGATACATTTGACTTCAGTTGAGTTCAGTTTCCTGGAAATATTGCTGAGGGTAGCCGGGCATGTTGTAACGCGAGAGCAACTGGCCAAGGGCGCTCTCGGCCGGGATCTTGGAGCCTACGATCGCAGTTTGGATATGCATTTGAGCCGCATTAGAAAAAAACTTGGTCATAAATATAAAGGAATCGAGCGAATTAAAACAATTCGAGGAGTTGGCTTCGTCTACGCAGTTCCTAATCCATTTTCCGCCTGATCGCCATACCCTGAACTCTGAGCTCCCGGGCAGCTCGAGGGCCGTGCCGAAAGCGCCGGGATAAACCGGCTGATCTCCTAAATCACCCATCCGGGGCGCCGGCCTGTAGTCCGATGGGGAAGGCGACACTATGAGAGGGCGTTAGACAGTGAGCCGTCCACAGGTCCCGCGAAGTCTAAGGCCCTGTGCATGCGTGGATGCTCTATGCCTCGTCGAGCGTGGGGAAATTTACATAGCCATGGAAGACCGCCCCGAACCCTCGATGTAAGCTTTGCCCCCGAAAGCGCAGTTGTTTTTCTCTCTATCCTCCGCCTTCAGTCCTCCGTCCCCTGTCCCCTGTCCTCAGTCCTCAGTCCTCCTTCTCCCCTCTCCCCGCTCCTCGCTTCCCTCTCCTCGCTTCCCGCTTCTCGCTTCCCGCTTCCCGCTTCCCGCTTCTCGCTCCTGTTCTTGTTTTTTCTGCTCACCGCTCACTACTCACTGTTCACTGCCTTTCCGCTGGCCCCCTGGCTTACGCCTATTGCCACGACGAGGCTCTGAACTTATCAGTAAATAATCCGGACATCGAACTGCCAGTGCTTGAGCCGGCCGGATCTTATGGCTGGCTCTGTTCGCGATGGTTTCCTTGAACCCTGAGCGGGGCCGATAGGCAATTCCGATAAAACAGTCTCTTTAAGCAGTGATGAGGGAACCCGTGGGGAAGCATCTCGTTTTGGTTGGAGGAGGCCATGCTCATCTAACCGCGCTGGCCAATCTCGGTTGTTATGTCAGGCGCGGTCACAGAGCGACTCTAATCAGCTCCTTCCGTCATCATTACTACTCGGGTATGGGGCCCGGCATGCTTTCCGGCCTCTACGAACCCCGGCAAGTCCGCTTCAACATCCAGAGAATGGTTCAAGAGCGTGGCGGTCAATTCATCGAGGCCAGCGTCACAGTGGTTGATCCTGCGGCTCAGAAGCTCTATTTGGACAATGATGCGCAAGTATCATATGACATAGCATCTTTCAACATCGGCAGCATTGTGCCAACCGCAGAGCTAGCTGCTACCGATGAACATATTATTACCGTAAAGCCCATCCTCAACCTTTACAAGGCTCGGAACCTCATCTTGAGTCAAAGCGCCAGGGGAATAACTCGAGTTTTGGTTGCTGGAGGCGGTCCGGCCGGCGTTGAAATCGCCGCCAATGCCTGGAAACTGTTGCACGAGAACGCGGCCACCCCGGCGGTCACCCTGGTCGCCGGAAACCAAATTCTCCGTGGCGTTCCCGCAAGGGCCAGGCATCTTGCCGTTGCTTCTCTTGCCGCAAGGCGAATCGCAATTGTCGAGGGGGTCAGGGTGCATTCTTTCGAGAACAGATGTGCGACACTCACCGATGGCCGGATCATTCCTTTCGACTTTGCCCTCGTGGCCGTTGGAGTTAAGCCTCCTCCACTGTTCCGGGCATCCGGGATTCCCGTCGGAGAAGACGGAGGCATGTCGGTCAACGGGCGCCTTCAGAGCACTGCCCACCCCCAACTCTTTGGCGGCGGGGATTGCATCAGTGTTGAGGGGTGCACGGTGGCAAAGGTCGGAGTTCATGCAGTACGGCAAAACCCCATTCTGAAGCATAATCTTGAAGTCGCCCTCGATGGAGGCGAAATGAAACGCTTTACTCCCAATCCAAACTACATGCTCATCATGAACATGGGCGACGGCAAGGGAATCATGTGGAAGAAAAGGCTGGTTCTCAATGGAGGCTTAGCGTTCTTGCTCAAGAACTTCATTGACAGGCGTTTCATGAAAAGGTTTCAAGTTTCAGGTGAATTGAAGGATTTTTCAATGGGGTCCGGAGAGGGGAGTTGGAGCCTATGAGTGTGCTCGATTACTTCAGACGCGTTTCTGAGTGGAAGGTGCAGAAGGTTCGGGACTTTCTTGAAGATAAAAAGCCCGAGGACTACAATCTTTTGGATGTGCGCCAGCCCGATGAATATGAACAGAGTCACCTGCCCGGCGCGAAGCTGATTCCCGTCGGGGAACTGCCGGACCGTCTCCGTGAGCTTGACCCGAAGAAGCCGACGATCACTTACTGAAAAGCCGGTGTCCGCAGCCGTGCTGCTGCGATCGTCTTAAAGCGGGCGGGGTTCAAGGAGGTCCACAGCATGCAGGGAGGGCTCCGGGCATGGGATGGGATTCTTGCTCAAGGTTTTCCGGAACCCCTGATGTCCTTCTTCGCCCATGCGCGAAGCCCTGAAGAATACGCTGCGCTCGCCTGGATTCTGGAAGACGGGATGAAGCGGTTCTACTCGCAGATGGCGAACACTTTCAGAGCATCACACGCCGCTGCCCAACTATTTGGCCAACTGGCCAGCGCAGAGGAGCGCCACAAATCTGAGCTTGTCAGGTTATATGCTTCGATTTCAGGCAAAGAAGCAGATTCCGGTTTCCCGTACTCCCTGGTTTCGGGATCTTCTCAGGACGGGTTTCTGGAAGGGGGCGTGGCTTTAGAGGAGGCGCTAGGTTGGGCGGACGGCAAGGAGGTTATTGAGGTCCTTGAGCTGTGCATTGCTCTTGAGACTACCGCTTACGATCGCTATCTCCTCATGGAAGATCAGGTGGAGGACGCTAACTCCAAGCGGGTGTTCGATCTCCTGTCAAGCGAGGAAAAACGTCACCTCAGAAGCATGACCAAACAATTTGACACGATGAGAACAGGCCGGCATGCAGATCCTGAGTAGCGAAAGGAATACCTGAGTGCGCTACTCGCGCAAGGGCTTTTTGTGCTTGATAAATGTGCCATTACGGTACTCATCGAAGGCTGCGCGCAGTTCCTCCTGCGTGTTCATTACAATGGGGCCCTACCAGGCGACCGGCTCGCCTATGGGCCTGCCCGAGGCCAGCAGAAACCGGAGAGGCTCGTCTTTGGCGCTGATTGAGACATGGTCGCCGTCCTCATACAGGATGAGACTCTCATTGACGCAGATACAATCACGATCCAGATCGAAGTAGTTGTCGCCAACGACCTGATGGCCGAAGGAGTCCCGATCCTCGTCAAAGTAGCCCTTCCCTTCGATCACATATGCAAAAGCGGTATGGCCCCGTTTGATCGGGTGGATGAAAGTGGAACCTGACGGTACGGAGACATCGAGGTGCTCGGGGTCGATCACGATATCGCGCACCGGTCCACGGACACCGTTTACTTCGCCGCAGATTATTCTGACCTTTACGCCGCCATCGAGTGAAGCCTCCGGTATTTGCTCACTTCGGACGTCTCGATAGCGGGGCGCCATCATTTTCATGGATGCGGGAAGATTTGCCCAAAGCTGAAACCCGCCCATGCGGCCTGATTTGTCTCCTTTGGGCATTTCCTGATGAATAATGCCGCTGCCGGCGGTCATCCACTGCACNNACTGCACGTCTCCAGAGCTGATATCGCCCTTGTTGCCCATGCTGTCGCCGTGTTCCACGTCCCCCTGCAGGACGTAGGTGATCATGTAAGTTAGGATCACCAGATGATCCGCCGGTACCATCAGGAGGTGTATCACCCTTGATAATTGCCTGCAATAACGCTAAGTTAAACCGCCACGGTATCTGAAGCTGATCGTCAGCGAGAACAATTATTTTGCTTCCAAGCATTCCTGCAATGAGTTCTTGCTTTCTTGCGTGTGGTAACGCGTCAACTTTATCGGCAAGCAAATCCAATACAACAAACTGGTCATTTCGGAACTTCCAGATAAATTCCTGCTCGTCTTGAACTTGCCGATGGAGATCTAATTCATCACGCTTTTCCGCGATTTCAATCTCTAACTGATTGATTTCATGCAATGTTGCGTTTAACAATTTAGTGAAGGTTGCTCCATCTAAGCCTGCTTCGAGAGCTTTTGGCAGTTCTCGTAGTTTAGTCTCTTTCCTCTTCTTTGTTGTCGCAAGATTGTCTAGCGACATGGTAAGTAATTGTAATTTTTCAGTATGCTTGTTCTGATTTGTCTCGAAAACGTCGTCACGCTTTCCGAGTAGTAAGTTTCGGAAGGCTAGGGTAGTATCAAGAGTTTTGTGTAAATTCATTACTGCTCTAAAACCTTCCAAAGAGGTAGGTTCTTTCGCACTTTCCCGATTGGGTTCGATCTCCAATGCAACTCCATTTTAAGGGCAATGAAGGCGA
>PLSV01000258.1 GCA_003165235.1 Syntrophobacteraceae bacterium | reverse complement strand
TCATAACCGAAAAGCTCGCTTTCCACCAGGTCCCGGTTGATTGCGCCACAATTGATAGCTATGAAGGGCTTGCCAAATCGATCGCTTCGATAATGGATATAACGTGCGATGATTTCCTTCCCCGTTCCGGTTTCACCTTCGATCAACACCGTCGTGTCGCGGCTTTGGGCCACCCTCTCCGCAACCTGGAAAACCTCCCGGCTCTCGTCGCTGGCCGTCACTATATTTTCAACATCGAATACCTTGATGTAGGCGCGCCTGAGCGTTTCAATCTCCCTTTTTAAATTCAGGTTTTCAAGCGCCCGTTCCACGATGATCTCGATCTCATCCATGTCCAAAGGCTTCACGAGGTAGTCAAAGACCCCCATTTTCATGGAAGTGATGACTGTCTTGACATCCTCAAATGCAGTCATCATGATCACCAAAATATCTTTATCCCTCTCCCGGATGGCCTTGAGCGTTTCAATACCATCTATTCCAGGCAGCCGAATATCCAGAAGTATGAGATCGATAGGCTTTTCCTTAATTATTGTAAGCGCCTCCTCACCGCTCCCTGCGACGCAGACATCGTATTTGTCGGCAAGAATCTGCTTCAATGGCTTCTGCAATAATTTGTCGTCATCTACGATTAGGATTCTATGCCGATACATTTTCCGCCTCGACTGCATTCATGGGAAAAGTCAATGTGAATACCGCGCCCCCGCCGTCGGAGCTTTCAACCTCGATAATGACTTTGTGCTGTTCCAGGATCTTATGTGCGATAGACAATCCTAAACCTGTGCCCTCGGGTTTGGTCGTAAAGAAAGGGTCGAAAATCTTCGGCAGAAGGTCCTGCCGGATGCCCGCGCCATTGTCTGCAATAACCAGTCGGAAGAGGCCCGGCTTACCCGGCTCGTAATTATCCATTGATCCGGTTATTTTGATTGTTCCGCCTTCGGGCATGGCTTCCACGGCATTCAACAATAGATTTACGAATACCTGACGGATCTGATTTTCGTCAAAGGAGATCGCCGGCACGGCTGCCGGCAAGTCAGTGGTCACCCTGATCTTTTTCCGTTTAAGCTGTGANNGAACGCTCTTGATCAGGTTGTTGATACGGCATATTCCTTCGAGCGAATCGCTGATTTTCTCGATCGACGCCGGGTCCTCCTTTATCTTTTTCGATAGCATTTGAAGGTTAAGTTTGATTCCCGATAACGGGTTGCGAATCTCGTGCGCAATTCCTGCGGACAACTGGCCAAGCGATGAGAGTCTGTCCATCCGCCGGATGATCTCCTTGGACTTCTTGGCCTCGGTGATATCGCGAAACATGATGATGACTTCTGCGCTCTCCCCTTCGAGCCGTTTTACAGAGGACGTGACTATTTCCAGAATGGAATCCTCACCGCTCTTTCTTACTAAGCCCGCCTCGACCGTGCTATGCCTGGGGTCCTTCTGCAGAGCTATGTCTAAAACCTTTTCGACTCTGTCATCCCCGATCGCAAAGGTCAGCTTTCCCAGCATCTTTTCCCTGTCAATCTCGAGAATCCGCTCGGCTTTCCGGTTGACCGACCGGACAAACCCGCCCCCACTGAGCGTGATGATGCCGTTGGGGGAACTCTCCAGGATGTTCTCGGCTCTATGCTTTTCCATAGAAAGCTGCTCATAGAGCGCGGCCTTCCGGAACAGCACCGCAGCGTGGCTTGCCATGATGGAAAGAATCTCTAGGTCCGTGTTGCTGAATTTACTGCTCCAGTCACTGTAAACGCTAACAACGCCCAGCACCTTACTCTCGGTCGAGATCGGCACGGCCAGTTGCGATCTCACATCCGGAGCGCTCGATTCCGACACCTTCCTCGCATCATGGATAAGCTTCGGCTGCCCCGTTGCTGCAACACCGCCGACAATCCCCTCACCGAAGGCTACGAGTTCGTTTTCTCGAACGGGCTCACCGCTTCCACCGGCATGTCTCAAATGCTTTCCATTTTCGTCGGTGATGAATACAAGGCTCCTTTTCGCCTTTGTCAGCCGGAGGGCGCTGACAGCAATATTATTGACCAACTCATCGACGTCGAAAGTGGAGCTCGACCTCCTTGTTACTTCCTGGAGAAAGAGCAACTGATCGATTTTTCTTCGATTCTCATCCTGGAGCCTGGCGTTTTCGATGATGATGCTGGCCTGGTTCGCGAAGAAGGTAAACAGATTGACATCATCTTCGGAGAGGTGAAGGGCCCGATTCGTAGCGTCCCCCTCAAGCACGCCTATGATATCCTGCTCGATTCTGAGTGGAGCGGTAATGGTTGAAACGCGTTTCCAGAAAAGATCCATTTTCAGATCGATCGGGGTGATCCGAGGATCGTTGAACCGGTCCACGACGTAGACTGTTTGTCCTGTCTTGGCTACCAGAGTCTCCCTGCAGGGATGTCTATCGAGGTGCAGGTGCCTGGTCATGGTTCTTTCCATCTCTTCCGGGTTGAAGCCGGTCGGGGAGACGTATTTCGTTTGCAGCAGACACGCCTCTTTGTTCACCATGAAGATCGCCACGCGGGTGAGGTCGAAGATCTTTTGCGTTTCTTCCACGATGGCATTTAGCACTTTGTCGATGGAAACCGGGCGCACCAGCAACTGATTGATCATTAGGACCGACGTCAGCAGCTTTTCCCGTGTAATGGTTTCGGTTGTCTTCTTGCCTGTTTGCATCATTTTTTATTCATTCGGTTGGAAAAACTCATGAAACATTTCAGGAGAGGCCGCCTCAGCATGCTTTAGATACGCGGCTGGATTTCTCTTCGCAATTCGGAGTCAGTTGTCGCCGTGAGAATTTTTGTACGCCGAAGACAACCTCTCATACACCTCTTTCAGCCTCTCCGGGTTCGGATACTCGAGAAGCAGGTGATTCTCCTGATCCTCCACGTCGATGTAATGAATGACAAGGAAATGCCTATCGATGTCCCTGTTCAGAAGATGGCTCAGCGGCCCCCACAGGACTATGCTCTGCTTCCTCGGGTCCTTTTTGAGTTTGGTCGAAAACGTTTCGATATCCTGCCAACGGCCAAAAGCTACTTTACAGAAACGTGTCGGGTTCGAAAAAAGCAGAAGGTAATCTTTCGCGACGGCGATATTCAGCTTCTGCGGCTTTGGAATCTCAGGCAGACCGCCATGGTAGGAAATGTAGTCAAGGTATTCAAGTTCAGTTTCGTCGATTTCACTGATATGCTGGAAAAATGATTTTCGACGCTCAAGGGCTTGCTTGCCCCGGTAGCCAAAAAAGCTGAGACATGCAGCCACTAATACGGCGCAGACCAGCAGGACGGTTTTCATGGCCTCTAAATCCTCCGGGACGACATGCAGGCAGTTTTCTCTGAATCGAACATTTCTGCCTCACAACTGTTACGCTCCGCCATTGCCCAATATTTCGAGCGGCAAAGAAAACCGTGGCAGGTCTCAGCCGTAACGGTAGTGGAC
>PLSV01000198.1 GCA_003165235.1 Syntrophobacteraceae bacterium | reverse complement strand
CGCGAGGATTGAGCAAAACCGCAGGCGTAGTTGGGCTACGTCGAGGATTTTGCGATTGAGGAGCGGCCAAAGCAGACCAAATGCCGGCGCGATCCCTAAGAGGCTTATTTACGGACAAGCCCTAAGTATAAAATGGGGGGAATTTTATTTTATCAAAATCATGCCAACTTCGTCGATTACGCACCGGCGATAAGCTCCATGCCCTTATTGAAGGCCCTGAGATTGGTATCGAGCATTTTCCCCGGGAATCGTTCTTCCAGGAGAGGCATAAACGATTCTTTGCTCAAGGGTAATATGTCTGCACCCACGATTGCTCCCAGCAAAATGACATTGCTGTAGATCGGATTGCCCATCTTCAAAGCTTCTTCAGTCGCACTGACATATTTGGTTTGCGAAGACATTTTCTCGATGGTTCGCTTAACTTCGTCCAGGTCCGGATAGGCAACGCCGCCGGTAGGATAGACAGGTCTCGGATTTACAATCGTTATGGTATTGTGGTTGCCGAATTCCACCAGGGTTCTCAGGGCCTCTACCGGTTCCATGCCGATTAGCACATCCGCCTTGCCCTTGAGGGTTACCGAGCTGTAGAGGGTTCTTTCCGAAATTTTTATGTGGCTCGAGACCGATCCGCCCCTCTGGCTGACTCCGAACGTATCAGCCACACTCACCACGAAGCCTTCATTTACCAAAGCAGCCCCGATAAACCCGGACAACAGGACATTTCCCTGACCTCCCACGCCGGAGATGATGATGCTATAGGGCTCCTTTTTCAGTTTGCTCGGTCTCATCGGTTCGCCTCCTCTTTAACTATGGCGTGGGCCGGACAAATCTCCGAACAAAGGCCGCATCCAACACAAAGCGCATCATCTATGGCCGCCTTGCCGGTTTCACTGTCCAGCATCAGCCCGGGACATGCGAACAGGCGGGTGCAAAGCCGGTTGCAACCACAGTTGTCCGCCAGGCATTTTGAGCCATCCACATGCATCTTATAGGACGGCGGGATTTTTCTTTTCGCCTTTACCAACTGACACATGTGCCGCATGATGACGACCTTGGGGCCGCCGCCTTCCTGCATTTTTCTCAAAAGCACGCCGATGGTTTCTTTGAGATCGAAAGGGTCGCAAATTTCAACTGAAGCCCCCATCGCCCGGCACACCGCTTCCATGTCCACTATCGTCGCCGGCTCCCCCGTGGCCAGTTGTCCGGTCCCGGGATGCGGTTGAAACCCCGTCATGGCCGTGGCGCTGTTATCAACGATGAGAAGGGTAAAATTGGAATCGTTGTAAACCCCGTTGACCAGGGCCGGCATTACGGCATGGTAAAAAGTGGAGTCGCCGCAAATCGAAAGAACGGGCTGATCGAACCCGAATCGGCCCAGTTTTCCCAAACCGCTTGCCACTCCAGTCCCTGAACCCATAGCGTGCATCGTTCGCGACTGGAAAAATCCCGGCGCTGCGAACCCCATGGAGTAACAACCGATGTCCCCGCATAAAAAACCATTTCGGCCGTCCAGTTGAATGGCGTTTTTGATCGCCCAGAAGCTTGCGCGATGGGGACAGCCCGGACACATGTTGATCGGGCGGTCCGGCACGAGTTTGGCCCCTTCCTCCGCCAGGTCTTCATAGGCTGAATCACGGGGTTGATAGGTTATGCCCAGGATATCCTCCAGGGCATTGATTACGATGTCGGTGCTAAGTTCGTTATAGGGAGTCAGGTGGCCGGAACGGGCGCCGAAGAAAGTGAGATTTGCCGTCGCTGGCAGCAGGCCGGCAGCCAACTCCATGACGCTTCCTTCCACAAATGGGTCCATTTCCTCGACAAAGAGCACTTTGCGGGTGGAACTCAGATGCCGGGCGACCAGTTTTTCTGGAAGAGGCCATGTCGTACCCAGTTTCAAGATCCCAACCCGTTCGCTCATTTTCAGTTCATCCACGCCTTCGATGCAATAGGAGGTGCAGGCGCCGCAGGTTATGATCAAAAGATCGGGCTTTTCCGGTCCCATATACTGGTTGAAGGAAGAGCTTTCGAAAATCTCCCGCGCTTTTTCGATCTTTTCGTGCAAAGGCTTGTGGAACACTGAAAAAGGACCCGAGGTGAACTTGCTCTTTCTGGGATTATTCATATCCCAGATTTCCGGGAAGAAGGGCTTGGGTTTAGCTTTCCCCGGCAGTTCGCCCAGCACCACGTTGCTTCGTGTGTAGGAGATCCTTCCCACACCACGCACGAATGTGAGCAGATTCACCGCTTCGGAGACCTCAAAAGCCCATTTGATCATTTCCTTGGCTTCCTGGGCGCTGCTTGGCTCCATCAGGGGATTGTCTATCCACTTGGATATGGTTCTAGAGTCCTGTTCGTTGTTGCTGGTTCCACCGCCCGGGTCATCGGAAATAAAAATGACCATGCCCGCGCTGCCGATGCCCGTCATGTTCAAATTGACGATGAAATCGGCCGCCACGTTAGCCCCGTTTTGCTTCATGACACCAAAAGAGCGGATTCCCGCAAATGAGGCGCCGGCCGCCACTTCGGTCGCCACCTTCTCGTTGCTGGACCACTCCACGTACATGTTCATCTCCTCGGCCACTTCGGCAAGAGCCGGAATGACCTCCGAAGTTGGGCTTCCGGGATAGGCGGCCGCCACTCCGACACCCGCTTCGAGCGCCCCCCGTGCGACCGCTTCGTTGCCCATCAGGAGCACTGTCGATCCGGGCCTGTTCACTGCAATATTCGCCATTTGTCACCTCCCGATGTTTCATCAATCAAGGACTCGTCTATTGAGCCAGGCCTCCCGCGAACGCCCCGTCTCTGGTCATGGACAGTGATCATAGACAGGTCATGAAGGGATAGCGNNGCGCTCGCACGACGCAGAGTGGCTTTCTTTTCGTTAGGATACTATATAAATCTATCCTACGAGGAACTTATGCGCGATGGATTCCGACATGCCGTCCAAATATAGAAGCTCCTTTTCGCTGCCGGTTTTTTCCGTGATTTTTTTGACTGCGGCCCTCTTTCTTTCGATCGCAACCAATTTCAAATGCTCTATCCTTTTCTCCGGCAGGGCCTGAATTTCGATAATGCTTTTCCGGTTCGCCAGCGCGATAAGATCGGCCCCTTTCGGACTGCGGACAAGCACGGTATTCCAGCCCGGAAAAGCGGAACCGGCTGAACCAATCGAGATATCGGAGAATTCCGCCGTCAGATCCCAGCAATAGTGACAGCCCGGATTGATATAGGGTTTGATCTCATCCAGGGAAACGGACCTTATGTCCTGATTTTCAAGGTGAAAGTCAAAGGAGTAGTGAGGCGTATGAGGGATCTCGAATTTACAAACCTGCGAGAGCTCACACATCGTTTTCAGATAAGGGTGAAAGGTCCTTGGCGAAAGCGCCCAGCCACAAAAGAGACCCAGGGTGAACTCAATTTTTTGCGGATCGGGACTGTTCTTGGGAGAGCACTGTTTCATCTTGCCCACAGCTTCGATTTGACATCCGGTACCCACTATCGCCAACCTTTCCGTGCTCTCTTTGGGAAGACTTCGGTACGCTTCCAGCCCGAAGCCGGCTTCATAGCTTGACCCGGCACACTCGAGCAGTTCCCGCCGGCTTCTCGCCAGGCGCCCATGCGGCGCCCTATCTTCGTCCATGCGGGTACAGGCGACAACCTCTATCAGCCCCTCCTGAAGCGCCAGGGCGAGCAGACTCGTCACCGTTCCACCGTCCTGCCCCCTTTTTTTGATTTCGGGGTCCTTTGCCCGGACCATAAGGATATCGAGAACCCGGCCTATTCCTCCTTCAGGGTAATCTGTTCCGAAAACCGCCCTGTTTACGCCGTCTATATCAAAAGAGGTCCTCGGGCAGTGTTTGTAGCAATCTCCTTCGGCGCCGCCGCACTTGTCCAGCACTACAATTCTGCCCCCATGCGCGACTATGTAAGGGCATCCCGTAATGCACGCGCCGCACCCGGCACACAGACCCTGATTTATCACCTCGTCAAATAGTTCCTTTACGCCTTTCCCAGCATGCGCCATTGGCCTGCCTCCTTCCTTCCATTAAAGCTCGATGACCTTTTGCCAAGCAGGCAAGGTTTCATGTCGATTGAGGGCTTTGTTCTTCAACAGTTTGGGCCGCCTCATAATCCGTGACCCCGGCAAAATGGTTCCATCTATTGAGCCAGTCTTTCATGAACTTTCTTCAATTCCTCCGGGATTTTGATCTGCTGGGGACAGAGATCTTCACATTCGCCACATTCGGCACAATTTGAGGCCCTCTGCTCCGGGGTGAGTATCTGGTTATAGAGCATGAAATTGAGATCCTCATCCTTGAACATGAAACTGTCATTGTAGAGTGAGAAATTCAAAGGGATGTTCACACCGTTGGGGCATGGAGCACAGTAAGCACACCCGGTGCAGCCAATCCGGAGCATGTTGCGATAGACTTCACAGACTTCGGCGACTACTTGCAGCTCAGCCCCTGAGAGCGCGCCGGCCCTGGCGTCCTCTGCGATACGGATATTCTCGATCAATTGGGCCATAGAGTTCATCCCGCTCAGGGCGGTTGCAACCTCTCCATGATTCCAGACCCATCGCAGCGCCCATTCGGCAGGGGTTCTTTTCACCGGCGCTGAATCCCAAAGCTTTTGTATCCGTTCCGGGATGCGGTCTGTCAGCTTCCCTCCACGAAGGGGCTCCATGATTACTACTCCAGCCCCTTTGGACGCAGCATAAACGAGGCCCTCTTTTCCGGCCTGGTAGTTTTCGTCAAAATAGTTGTACTGTATCTGGCACATAGCCCAGTCATAGCTGTCTACAATCTCCTTGAATATTTTCACGTCGTCGTGGAAAGAGAACCCCGCATAGCGGATGCGGCCGTCCGCCAGGACCTTATCGAGAAAATCGAGTGCGCCCAATTCCTTCATGCCGGCCCATAATTGGCGATTCAGCCCGTGCAGCAGGTAGAAATCAATGTAGTCGGTCTCCAGCCTTTTAAGCTGCTCACCCAGGAATCCCTCGAAATCATGCCGGCCCTGAACAAGCCATGCCGGGAGCTTGGTTGCGAGGAGGACCTTGTCTCTGTAAGGCTTCAGGCTCTTACCGAGGAAAACCTCACTCTGTCCCCCATGGTAGGGGTAAGCCGTATCAAAATAGTTGACGCCATGTTCGATGGCATAATGGATCATCTCGCTTGCCGCCATTTCATCGATGGGTTTGCTCGGATCAAAGAGGTCCACTGCGCTGGCGCCGCCGACTATAGGCAACCGCATGCATCCAAACCCAAGGACAGACACATCACAACCGGTTTTGCCGAGCTCTCTGTACAGCATAAAGCCTCCAATTTGGACAACATCAAGGGTCAAGAGGCCCAAACGACTTAGATTTGGGCTTTGGTCAAAGCCATTGATCGCTCCTGAAAATTGAGAGCATAAATCCTGTGAATCCTGGCAAATTCAATAAGCGGCCGGTGGAAAGATATAACGCAATAGATCTCCAGAGGCAAGGGTAGAGCGGTCACGGATAAAGTGAACGCCTCCACTCAAAACCCCCTTGGAGACTTGCTCAATTAACGCCCGGATTGTCGAGTGAGGAAATGTGGGAAACCGTGAGAAAATTGGGGGCGACACTGACCCATGGCCTTTCAGGCCGGCGATGCTGAATAAAGATCAAGGCAAAATGATGCCAGGGTTGGGGAAACCGGCAATAGAGCTTTGGGCGAGAACCGCTTCCCCTAACCCCGAGTATAACAATTATTAGTCCAAATCCCTGAAACTGCTTGGAACGTGGATTCTTGGGCGATTGGCTTTCTTTATGCCAAGGGCATCGTCTCCAATCAGCAGGCGCATGATGTTGGCCGTCCCCTCGCCCACCTGGTACAATTTCGAATCGCGATAATACTTCTCCACCTGCAATTCCAGGGAATAGCCCATCCCCCCATGGACCTCCATCGCGATTCCCGCGGACCGGACAACGGCCTCTCCGGCAAAATATTTGGCTATGGCGATCTCCCTGGTGAAAGGGCGGTCCTGGTCGTTCAGCCACGCCGCCCGGCGAACGAGCAGGCGAGCCGCCTCGATCTGCGAAACCATCTCCGCCACAAGCCCTTTCACCAGTTGATATTCCCGGATCAGCTTGCCAAACTGGACCCTTTGGTTGGCATAGGTTACCGAGGCGTCCAGGCAAGCCTGGGCGAGTCCGACTGCGCCGCTGGCCACGCTGATCCGGCCCCGGTCCAGGGCGGTCATGGCTACCGTAAAGCCCTGGCCCATTTCTCCAAGAAGATTCTCTTTGGGTGCGCGGACGTTTTCCATGTGAATTTCGGCAATAGGTGAAGATTTATCCCCCAGCTTGGCCGTCTCCCGAGCGGTCCAACCAGCCTGGCCGGTTTCCACCACCACGGCGCAAAGCCCCCGGTGTTTAAGGCTCCGGTCACAGGTTCCGTAGACGACGGCCGTGTCGGCCACGGTGCCGTTGGAGATCCAGGTTTTGGCGCCGTTGATTTCCAGGTAATCGCCCCGGTCATCGATGCGGGTCGATATGGCGGCAAGGTCCGAACCCGCGTCCGGTTCGGAAAAGCATGTGCAGCCGATCTTTTTCCCCAGCACGAGATCGGTGACATATTTCTCGCGGGCCTCGGGCGTGCCCCATTCCATGATAGCGTAAGGCACTGTCATGCTCTGAAGGTTAAAGAGGGAGCGGAGCCCCGAGTCGGCCCGCGACACCTCTTCACAAACGATCGAATGGGCGAGAAAGCCCAAATCCGATCCCCCGAATCGAACGGGGAAAGCACAGCCGAAAAATCCCAACTCCCCCATCCGGGCTACCATGTCCCGCTTGAATCCCTCTTCCTTCATCCTCGGCAGGATTTCCCGTTCGGCAAAACGGCGGGCTGTCTCCTGCATGATTTTCATCTCTTCGTTCAATTCAAAATCCACAAGCTTCTCCTCTGGTTTGCAAATGAAATCATGGGCCGAAAACTAACCTGGCGCAGCATTCTGCAGGTTCCCGGAACTCTACTGTGTCACGAACAGCAACATGCGTCATCCCGGCGAACGGCCTTGGCCTCGGCGCTGCAACGAACTATGTATACGCGCCCTCCTCAAAGGCCTGCGGATCACAGGAGGCCCAATTTTTTGGCCTGCACTTCAAGCTGCCCCCTGAAGTCCGGATGCGCAATCTTGATCAACGCGCTCGCCCTGTCGATATTTGAGCGGCCGCGGAGTTTAGCCACCCCGAATTCGGTCACCACGTGGTCGGCATTGTAGCGGGTCACCAACGGCATCTGGGGGGCCAGCGGGTTGTCGGTAAGTGTGGGATGGGCCACGATGCGCGAGTACTTGCCGCCGCGTGTCGCTGAGGGCAGGGTTGTCACGAGCTTGGCGTCCCGGGAAATCGCGCACCCAAGGACAAAGTCGAGTTGTCCTCCTGATCCGCTGTATTGGTCTTCGAGACCCAGCACGTCGGAGTAAATATTGCCGAAAAGATCCACCTGGAGAGCAGCGTTTATGGCGACCATTTTATAATTCTGGGCGATAACCTGCGGATTATTGACGTAATCAACGGGTTGCATCTCGACGATAGGATTGTGATCAAGCCAGTCGTAGAGCTTCTTGGTCCCCCCGTGGAAAGTGCACACTATCTTCCCTTTGTGAATGCTTTTCTTGGAGTTGTTGATCACCCCACTTTCAACCAGCGGTCTCAAACCTTCAGGAACCATTTCCGAATGGATGCCCAGATCTTTTTTCTCATGGAGGAAATTGATCGCCGCCTCACTGACGGCTCCGAGGCCGATCTGTACGGTCGATCCGTCTTCCACGATGCTCGCGACATTCTCACCGATGCGCTTTTCCACATCGGTTATCTCGAACTGCTCGAGCTCAAAGATTGGGCAATCGACCTCCACAGCGTAGTCGATATCCGACATGTGGATAAAGGACCTCCCGTATGTGACCGGCATGTAAGGATTGATCTCAGCTATAACGAGGCGCGCAGGCCGCTCGAAACAAGCCCATGCGTAGTCCACGGAAACACCCAGGCTGCAGTAGCCGTCCCTGTTCGGGGGTGACACGGCCAGCATGAAAACATCGGTCTTGAAATCACCTGTCCTGAGAAGCTCCGGATAGTTGGCGAAAGAAAGCGGGTAGAAATCCGCTCTTCCTTCCTTTATCAACTGCCTGACCGACTTGCGCCGGCCGCAGAAAGGAAGGGCGCAACGAACATGTTTTTCCATTCCAGGCTCCAGGTACTTAGTCTGGAAAGGCCCAAACGGAGTAAGGTGAAACATTCGGCATCCCTGTAGTTCATGAGCCCGGTCCATCACGGCTTCGGGAAGATAACGGGGCTCGGCGCAGAAGTTGGCAAGCACGATTTCATCCCCGGACCGAATTGCCTGGACAGCTTCTACTGCAGTTACGAATTTTGTCACTTTGACGCCCATTACTTGTCCTTTCTATGGCTGATCGAGACGATACAAATTCCCCTTGCAATGCTTATCGGGTAACGGGAGGATCGAATTTGACCTCATGCGACGGGATGACTCCAAAGCTTGTCCCGGCTTCCTGATGGACGGATTCCTCAACGGATTTGGGATCGAAAATCTTTTCGCGAATGAAAATAGGGGGAATCAATCCGCAGATTAGATAAGCTATTCCAAGCAGCGCGATACCGAACCCGATGCTATACTGGGCGGAGACGGCGCCTATCATTAACGGAGCGCTCATCGCCCCCAACCGGCCGATATTGTGCGCCGTCGACAGGCAGGTCCCGCGAATAGCGGTGGGAAAGCTTTCGCTCATGTAGGCGCCGTTAACCCCGTAAGGCGCTCCGCAAATGAGTCCGAAGAGTATGAGCAATAAGCCTATATCGGTTGGTGTCGCATAGTGGACGATCACGGGCATGACCACCGCCGATCCGATCCCGGCAAACAGCCACACTACCCGGCGTCCGAACTGATCGCCAAGATAGCCGGCGCCGGCCTTGCCAAGAACCATAGCTCCGTAAGCCGCAGCCACGAACCAGCCCGCATTTTTCAAATTGACGCCCAGATCTTTCGCCAGATAGCTGGGCAGCCAGGTATTGGCCCCGTAATACCCGAACTGCAGGGCAATTGAAGCAAAACACCATGCGATGAAAGTATATCGAACCGACTTATCGGCCCACATTTTCGCATATTCGTTTTTCTGCACTCCTGATTGCCGAACTGCATTACGTGAGGCCAGGAAGCTCGGAGCGTCTTTCAGACCCAGCAGCAGCACAACCGAAATCGCACCCGGCGCTATGGACGCCAGGAATAATGCCCTCCAACCATAGGCAGGCTGTATGAATGAAGACATGATGCCGGCAACTACGTACCCTAAAGACCAGCCCCCCTGCATTGCGCCAAGGGCCGTCGCCCGCCATTTGGTCGGGATGTATTCGGATATGAGAGTCATGCAGACGCCATACACGGCGCCTATGCCGGCGCCGGCCACAAAGCGGAAGAAAACTATCTGCCAGTAAGTGTTGCAAAAAGCTACGCAGCCGGTCGCGATCGAAAACATGACGACGCAAAAGAAACATACCCGCACACGGCCTACACGGTCAGACAGCCAGCCCCCCAAGATCCCTCCGACCCCCATTCCGGCCAGACTCCACGCACCGAGCGCCCCACCGACAAGATTTGAGAGTTTCAGTTCTATCATGATGCTGGGCAGGGCCAGCGAAAGCAGTTGCAAGTTTATGCCGTCAACTATCATGGCCATGAACATCGCGATTATTATTCGCTTTGTCGCCAGGTCCATCTTCTCCCTGGAATCACCAACTGACATGCTCGCATCCTTCCCGAAGAGATGAATTCTCTCTATCCCATCCCCGCGTCTCTATCTGAGTTAACGCTCCAACGTGCGTTTCACCTTGCCCGAAGCAGAATAATGGTTCAAACAAGCATCTATAATTTCGCGCAACTGCATCTCTTCAAATCCGGTGTCCGGCGTCCGTGCGGCTGCGCGCCTGATTAATTTGAGGGCGACTGGATCTTTTGCTGAGAGCTTTTCGACATAACGATCCACCACAACATTGAGTTCATCCGGAGGAACAACGCAATTGATCAGGCCGATCCGCTCCGCCCGTTCGCTGCCAATGGCCTCTCCGAGCAGCAGGAGTTCCCTGGTCATGCTGAGGCCAACGCAGTCGAACAGAACTTTGTAGCCACCGCCCAGCATGGTGGAGCCTACATCAACCTCTGGAAGTCGAAAGGAGGTTCCAGCCGCAGCGACCTTGAGATCGGCATAAAGACTCATTATCAAACCGCCTCCGATAACGTGCCCGTGGAGGGCGGCTATAATGACTTTCTCCGTGCCGCGCAGCTCGGATGTGATCTTCTGGAACGTCAGCACCCGCTCCATCAGATAGGTTTCCAGGGACATCCCTTTCTGTCTTTCTTTAAGATCGGCCCCCACACAAAAGGCCCGCCCCTCGCCTCGCATAACCATGACGGCGCCGGGACCGGCCTCCGCTTCCCGCAGGGCGGCAGCGATTTCTTTGAGCATCGGATTGTTAAGTGCATTGAGGGACTCGGGCCGATTCAAAATCAGCTCGATATGGTTCGGATGTTCAACAAGTTTCACCATTGAAGTCATGCGGCCATAATCTTTCGCATGGGGTCTCCCTGTTCGAAACGCAACATATAAAATCTGAACGGCGGGCTTGCCTCATCCATATGGCAACTAATATGCCAGCTTTGCCGGCGGGTGATTCAATGATGGCGGGACAAGAGGCCGATTGCAGCCGGGACTTAGCTTAGGGGCATCTGTGGCAGGACAGTTATCAAACGACGGGGAATGAATTCCTGCCGATCCGAAGAGAATACGATGCTTGAAAACTATCTGAATTATGTACAGTTATCTTTTTTTAGTACAGGATGAGCCATGCCGAGAAGTCTCTGGAGGCCGCCGTGGAAGGCGGCGTTGCCTCGGTTTTGTCCCGCACGCCCGGGAGTGGCTCTTGTCCGGGATTATGCCATCAGGGTTAAGCTCTCGCCGGTATTATCGGCTCAGACCAGTCCTGTACGTTTTCGAATACTCGAATCACTGCAAAACGTCCGGTGGGTTATAACAGTCCCGTTTCTTCGCCTGGAATCGAAGCCGCCGGGGGTCTCACTCTCAGAAGGTGTGAGTTCAATTGAGAGGCAAATAGCATGCCAGCTTTCAGAAGATGTGAATTCAGAGCCGGAAAGCGGTGCGGAAAACCAAAGCCGGCCGGTCCGGGAGGGACGATAAATCAAAGGAAAATCAGGCTACTAGATCGCCGCGCTGCAGCCGGAAGTCCAGGGGCTGCCTGCAGGCCGCGAAGACATATTCCAGTTGCGCACCTGTTTGCTTTTCAAACACTCCCCGGGGAAAAGAGCGCAGGAGAACGTCATTGGGAGCGGATGATTTTGACTACTCTATCCGATACCTTGCAATCTTTTGATAGAAGGCGCTTCTGCTGATTCCGAGCATTCTTATTGCCTGGGACCGATTGTTTGCGGTTATTTTCAAGGCCTGTAGCATAAGTTCCCGTTCAAGTTGGCAGACTTGCTCTTCAAGATTCAGTTCATCGTCACCGGCCGCAAAATAGAGAAATCGATTGGAGGGACGGTGGTCAGGCGCCATGGAGAGCAGGTATTCAGGGAGATCTTCCGCCTCAATGCGCCCGTTGTCACAGGAGATCATCGCCGATTCGATCACGTTTTGAAGCTCCCGGATATTTCCGGGCCAGTCATAGGCCATCAGCACTTTGAGGGCCGAAGAGCAGAGCTTCTTTTTCTTTCTGTTTTCTCTTTCGGCGAATTTTTCCTGGAAATACGCGATAAGGATGGGTATGTCATCCATTCTTTCCCGTAACGGGATCATGTTGATGTTGAACACGTTCAAACGGTAAAAAAGATCCGAACGGAACTTCTTCTCCTCTATCTCTCTTTGGAGGTTCTGGTTCGTAGCGGCAATGATCCTTACGTTGGTTCGCACACTTTTTGTTCCTCCTACACGTTCGATTTCCTTTTCCTGCAGCGCACGAAGCAGCTTTACCTGCAGGACGATGCTCATATCGCCGATTTCGTCGAGAAACAGGGTCCCACCGCTCGCCAGTTCGAATTTACCAGGTTTGCCGCCTTTTCGGGCACCTGTGAATGCGCCTTCCTCGAAGCCGAACAGTTCACTTTCGAGAAGGTTCTCCGGAATTGCAGCACAGTTGATTGCAACAAACGGCCTGCGTTTTCGCCTGCTCGCATTGTGGATGGCCCTGGCAAGCAGATCCTTTCCTGTCCCGCTTTCGCCCTGGATGAGCACCGTGATGTCGGACCGTGATGCTTTTATCGCCCTGTGGAGCATATTGCGAAAACTCTTGTTACTCCCGATTATGTCCTTGAACTCCTCGGGGAAGAGCTGTTCCTGGAGATGGTCGGTGAAGTGCCTCATCCGCTCCAGTTCCTCGCCCAACCTCTTGATCTCGGTAACATTTCTGAAAATGGAAACCGCTCCGACCAGAGCGCCTTCTTTGTACAGGGGAACGGAATTAACTACAATATCAATACCGACCCGTGGGATTCTGTGAGGTCGTTCTATGATGGCCCGCCCATACCTGAGAACTTTGAGGCAAACTGCGTCGGGGGCTATATCGGCCATATTCATGCCAAAAAGATCTTCAACCTGAATGCCTATTTCCCTCGAATAGGCTCGATTGCCATATACTATGTCGCCTTCGGCATTAATCACTATGACCGCATCGTGCATGGATTCGAGGACGTTGACCAGGAAAGACTCATCACAGAGATTCCGCCATTTTATTACGGCCTTCAGACCTTCTGCTGTTTGGGACCCGGGCATCCTTACTCCTCCTATTAGAATCGTTCGAATTCCATACAGATCTCTTTATGCACCTTATCCTTTTCGGAATTCCGAGTCAATTTGGACCTCCTATCGTCGCTGAACTTAAAGATAGGAAAAGGCGGCAGCATTCCACCAGTTCACAATATCTTGAAATAGATTATTCCGATCGATTTCCAGGCTGATTCAATGAAGTAGGAACTGTCGCCATAGACGGAATCACAGAGGATGTAGTTGCAGGGCAAAACCTCACTTTGGGCGACTTCTCACAGCATCCAGACCGCCGGTTGGGGTTTTGTCCGGAAGGCGCCCTCGCCAGTCACCTCGCATTCTTCCCTCTCTTGCCGGCGCCGGTCGAAAACCACCTTTCCGGAATAAATAACCTCCTATCCCGAAGAGCATAGCCATGCGGGGAAGCATAGGCGGCGAAAAGACCAACAGTGTCCAGTCCGGCGGGGTGACTTATTACAGCCAGTTGGTGAAAACTTGTTGGCGAAACGCTATCTCCTTTTCCGGACAACGCCTCTTCAGGACAGATTGTCCTTTATGACGCCAGCCAGGGTCTCCACAACCCGGACCTGCTGCTCATACGATATCCCCATCCATAGCGGCAACCGGATCAGCCGCCTGGAAACCGAGTCCGTCACGGGCAACTCACCACTGGTCCTGCAGTAGCGCAAGCCTGCAGGGGATGAATGCAACGGAACATAGTGAAAGATCGCCGAGACTCCACGGCGCCTCATTTCGGAAAGGACTATCTGGCGGTCGACCCTGGGCGGCAGAAGGATGTAATACATGTGTGCGTTATGACGGCACTCGGCGGGCACGATCGGCCGCCTTAGATATTCGCCTGACTCAAAAGGTTCAAAGAGCTCGTGATAACGCTCCCAGGCCTCGAGGCGCGTAGCGGTGATACGGTCGGCTTCCTCGAACTGCGCCCAAAGAAATGCCGCGACCAACTCTCCTGGAAGATAAGATGAACCAACCGCCTGCCAGGTGTATTTATCCACTTCTCCGCGAAAAAAGCGGCTGCGGTCCGTACCCTTTTCCCTGTAAATCTCGGCCATCCCGATCAGATCGTGGCTATTGACGAGCAGCGCCCCTCCCTCGCCGGAAATCAGATTCTTCGTTTCGTGAAAGCTGTAAGCTCCAAGGTGGCCGATACTTCCCAGAGCCCGGCCCTTGTAGGTCGCCATCACTCCCTGCGCTGCATCCTCTATCACTTTAAGACCATTGGTTGCGGCAATCTGTGTAATCGTGTCCATCTCGCAGCCAACCCCCGCATAGTGGACTGCGATAATTGCCCGCGTGCGCGGCGAAACGGCCTCCTCGATCAAGCCTTCGTCGATGTTCAGCGTATCTTCTCTCACATCTACAAAAACCGGCGTTGCCCCCCGCAGCACAAACGCGTTGGCCGTGGATACGAAAGTATAAGAGGGCATGATGACCTCATCGCCCGCCTTGAGTTCAAGGAGGAGGGCAGTCATTTCCAGCGCCGCCGTACACGAGTGTGTCAATAACGCCCTGGAACAGCCCGTCCTGGCCTCGAGCCATTTATGGCAGCGCTCGGTAAAGGGACCGTCACCGGCCAGACGCCCATTGAAATGGGCTTCCGCAATGCAATAGAGCTCTTTGCCGGTCATGTAAGGCCAGTTGAACGGTATATGATTCTTGTTTTTCGCCATATCAGAACCTGTTTAAGGAAAAAGTCCGTTTTAGTCCTCAGCCCAACAAGAATGACTGCGTAGTCACAACAGAAGCAAGACAGTCAGTTCCTGTCGCCGCGATGTTGTCGGCCGATTACAAGCTCTTGAACCGGCCGGACTGAACTTCCTTATCATAGTCGACAAGGATGTCTCGATAACTATAGACCGGTTCCCAGCCGAAATCGCGTTTAGCATGGCCAATATCGAAATAATAGCTTTTTTTCTTCTCGGGCAGCTCCGGTCTGTAAACGACCCGGATTGGATGGTCTTTGGAGCTGAAGACTTCCGCGAAGGTCTTGACTTCCTCTTCGCTTGTTCGTCCAACGCCGGACCCGATAAGATAGAGGCCTCGGGCCCGGTCGCTCGAGGCTGCCATATGGATGGCGCGGACAGCATCTTTGACATATAGTGAGTCGCGCCGGGTTTCATGTTCGCCCCAGATTTCAAGCGCCTGACCAGCCTTCGCGAGCTTGTAAAAAACTTCAAAAGCGCTTGGATTGAATACTCCATCGGTCCAGAATCCTTCCAGACGTCCGTAGCCCAGCAGACCTGTCAGCCGCAAGATAATCCCCTGGATGCCAAATTCCTGCGCGTAATGCTCGACATACTCGGCGGCCGCCACCTTGGAGATTACATAAGCTGCGTGGTCACCTGTCATGGCGTACTTGCGGCCCATCGCCTCCGTGATGGGCAGTTCCGTGTGCTCAATGCCCTCATACAGGGTGGTAGTGAAGATGAACTTTCCTATATTATTGCGCCGGCAGTGTTCCAATGCGTAGAGGGCGCCGAGGGTATTGACCCTTAGGAAAATATCTGACGCGCTATCCTGGCAGGCTGCCGGAATGATTGCGGCAAGATGTATGAAGGCTTTTACATTCTCGGTGGGCAGGCTTCTGAAGTCCTCTTGCCGGGCAACGTCCAGATGCACGAAAGGAACTCCCAGCTCGCGGAAAAACGAGTCGTATTTCCGGGTGCGCCCCGCAGCGATAACCTTTTCCCCGGCCCTCACCAAATGATCAACCAGATATCGGCCCACGAAACCTGTCGCTCCAGTGATGATGATCATGGCTGTTCCCCCAGTTTCGAAGTCTGGAACTCGACGGTTTCACGTATTATGTAAAGCGGCCTTCCTTTAGTCTGGTCAAAAACGTAGCCTATGTAAAGTCCAAGCACCCCCAACTCGGCAATAATAATCCCACCGACGAAATAGATGGACACGATGAGGCTGGTCCAACCAGTGACGCTTATGCCGTCTAAAAAATACCGGTAGAGAACCACTAACCCGTACAAGAAAGAGGCAAGGCTCACAGCACAGCCGACCTTAATCGACATGACCAGGGGTTTGTTAGATTGGGTCGTGATGATTTCGCACGCCAACTGAAGTTGCTTTTTAAGTGTGTACGAGGATCTGCCCGAGTCCCGTTCGGAATGCTCGACGTCGATAACCGCCGACTTGAAGCCCATCCATTTTATAAACAGGATGAAGGCGCGATTTCGGTCGCCCATTCGTTTGTAGTTGTCTGCGACCATGCGCCGGCAGATGCTGAAATTGCTGATCGAGCTGTCAAAGGCGCCGCCCGTGAAGTACCCGTATAAGACATTAAAGATCTTTGAAGAAAGTCTTTTGAGAAATTTATCCTTGCGGGCGGTTCTGCGGGAAAAGACCACGTCATAGCCTTCCTGGGCTTTGGAATAGAGGCGGTGGATTTCTTCGGGTCTGTCTTGAAGGTCGCAGTCCATGACGACGATCCACTCGCCTATGGCATGGTGCAGACCAGCGGTTATCGCGCGGATCTGGCCGAAGTTACGGGAAAGGTCCAGACCTTTAACTCTTATATCTTTCAAAGCGATCTCACGGATTTTTTCCCATGAATTCTGTGGGCAGGCGTCATTCACCAAAATGATCTCGAAGCTGGGCGTAATGGCTTCCAGGGATGTTACCAGACGGCGATAGAGTGCTTCCAGGGAAGCTTTGCAGCCGTACACGGGGATGACGACAGAAATTACCATTATCTTTTATCTTTCTCCATCCGGTGATTTACATGCATCAGGGCCGCAAAAGTTTTTCATATACATCTTGGCTTCGGGACCGGTGTTAAAGATTAGATCGAGAATACTGACACCGTGCTCGAAGGGGGGGTAAAGCTGGGGGTATTCAGGATACCCGGAGTAATCGATGTAGGTAAGCTTTATATTTTCCTGAGCAAACAAGTCAGACTCTATATATTTCCTGGCGACAGGGCCGGACAGATATTCGGTGGCGCCAAGCTGCTTGCACAGATCGACGAGACGCTTTGTTTGGCCGTCTACCAATCGGTAATCTCGCGACCAGCTTATAGTCGTTTCGATGCCGAGAATACCGCAGACCTCCTTGATGAACTGAAAGTTGACATTGCTTAGTTTACTCTCGGCGCCACATTTCTTGTATAAATCTTCAAAGGCCGGCTTGTACATTTTGAAGTAAGCGGCCTTTGCGTATGCCTGGGACAGAGAGCGCCAGTGCGTCCTGCACCAGGTCGAATCGTGGATAGTAGTATCCTGAATGAGTTGACCGAACCTGTGGCGGACGGGAATACTCAGCCATACCAAGCCGCCGGCGGTTTTGATCTTGTTGCGGTTGCGCCAATCGTTCTTGGTGAACTGCGCGGTATCATAGAGAATGAATTCATCGACGGAACTGATTAAGTCGAAGTAGCCTTTCCATGGGATATAGTTTGATTGGAGGATGGCTATCCGTTTTCCCATTGGCGTAATTTCTTCTGAAAGTGGCGCTCACTCAGCTTAAGCGGCATCCACTTCTGTAGGAATGGTTGCAGATGAAGCGGCCGCCGCACGACGGCTCCGACGCTTTCGCACCATTTTCCACAGAGTAAAATGGACAACACCGAGAACAATGGCGATTATCGAATAGGAACGCAGCAACAGTGTGCCCGTCTGGGCGGCTGTGGAAGCAAAGCCGAGCCAAATGAGCACTTGTGATGTTCCGGCTTCGGAGATACCCAGACCACCTGGGACCAGGCTGAGAATGCTGACTAACGTTACGGTTGACATAAGGGCCAGGGTCTTAAGAAAATCAAGCGGCAGCGACCCGCAATACAGTAAGATCCACCAACTGAATGCAACAGAAGCCCAGGAGACGCACGTGATAAAAGCGACCAACAGCAGCTTTGGCGCATTTCCGATGCACTGATTCATGTGGTCCAGCAACTGCTGCGCCCGCCCGGTAAATTGCAGTTTATAAAGAGTATAGATCCCTATAACACCAAAGGATATTGATCCAGCAATGAGGTAAAAAGCATATGACCTGTCGGGCAGGATGTTAAGGACCGTAAGGAGGCTGACGCCGGCTATGGTCAAGACTGTCGCCAGGTCCAGCGCCCGTTCCACCAGGAAAGATCCGTATCCCGGAAAGCGCTGTATCATGCCGTACTTTCTCAGCAGTTCCACCTTGAGCATCTCTCCCGACTGCAGGGGGGTGAAGATCGAAAAGCTCAGTGAAACTGCAGTGCACATGTAGACATCGAAGAAGGGAACGATCGTGTCGGTCCGTTTCAGGAGCAAATGCCAGCGCAGGGCGCGAATCATCCAGTAAAGCATAATAGACGATCCGCCATAGCCGATCAGATAGATCAGATTAACCTCTTTGAGGGCCAGGGCGATTGGTCCCCATTGGAAGGTAAAGACGACATAAATCGTGCTACCAACGAAAACCACAGCACTGAAAAGGATTGCGGCAATACGGCGCCAGTGGGATCTCATTGCAGGCAGAACAAGCCTGGAACATTCTGGAGGGATTGTTGCGCCCAGATGAACAAAGGCTACCTCTCTGATATCGATGGCTGGAGAACTTTCCACATTCTGCGCAGGAAGGTCAAGGTTTTGCACAACTTATATCCAAAAGGACCAAGTGCTTGCAGTTTCCAAATGGGATATTGAGGGCTGCAAGCGTGTCCGCCCAGAGGATTTTTCAAACCTAAGAATGTAACGCATCACAATTTCGCTCAATCTCATCAAGATTCCTTCACCGAGCAGGTCGCATCAAATCAGGCACAGTCCATCGGAGCTTGATGAATCTAATTCGACGCTCACTCAGCAGGTGGTGCGGAATAAATAATCCAATACCATCCCCGCTGTCAATCGGAGTCGAAAACTGACCCACTTCAGGCGACGAAAAATGCCCCACCCCTGTAAGCAAATTCCCTCAAACACCTTTCAGGGCCAAAGGCTAAAAAAGGCCATTCCTGCGCAGCCTGCCTGATTACAAAAAAGCCCGGGTGAAGACGCGGGGTCAAGGCTGCGCAGCGCCCGTCAGGGCTTGGCCTCGATGCTGCTTCCGGCTATGCCGTCTTTTATGGGCAAGAATCAGGTTCCTCAATAATGTATCGTTTTTCATTCTCCAGGAATCCTCGCCCGTTTCAACGATATGGCAGTGATGTGTCATTCTATCCAGGAGGGAGGGCACCATCCCGGCATCGCCAAAGATTGGCGGCCATTTTGCAAAAGTGAGCCTGGCGGTTATGAGTGTCGAGGTCTTCTTATATGTTTTTGAGGGAAGATGGAAGAGCAGTTGTCCAACGTTTTTCGAAGACGGCAGATATCCCAACTCGTCAAGCACTATGGCATCCATCCGGGAAAGCCTCCCGCCTTTTCACGCAATCTTTTCCTGCAAAGCTGATTGACCAGGTCCACCTGATTGTAGAATCCGGCCTTTGCGCCGGATCGAACCGCGCGGAAGGCGATTGCAACGGCCAGGCGCGTGTTCCCTGCACCAGCGCCGCCAATAAAGAGACGGCTCGATAGTCCGTGACATTCATGGTCCTGCCTCACATCGAAGCAGGCTCACCATAATCGCCCCATACTCCTGGGCAGACAGCTCTCTTATGTCTCCATGAAGGCGCTCCTTGCAATAAGTTTCGAGATATCTAAGACACTTTTCGTTGGCAACGATCGGAACGCCTGTTTCTTTAACAAAAAGATCGATCATGCCGCGCCCCTGTTGCAGTTCTGTGAACGCGACTGAGAAGGGTGCGAGCGTAAAAGCTCCTAAACCATACAACTGCAGGGACATTGCAGAGGGCGATGCCCCCATGACCGGATAAACTGCCTCGAGGGGGAACCCTATCCCCCAGATGACTACCGGATTACGGGGGAAGGCCTCTAAGCCTTCACGGGCCTGCTGGGAAGTAATTTGAATGGTTTTCGACTCAGTAAAAACAAGGGAAGCATTGAGTACTGCCGCCACAAGCAGTACACCGGCGCCGAGACGATTACGCCAATCTGAAAATTGCTCCGTCAAAAACGGGGCAATTACGAGTAAGCAAACCAACGGCACATATACCCTGATTATTCCAGGGCGCCCTAATAGACCCATGACAAAGACAGATACGATACATAATACCCAACTGGCTGCAACCCTCCAACTTGGACGGAGCAGGGCCAACAACAAAGCAGTCAGCACAAGTGGCAGCAACTTGAGGTCCCACAGGGTTTCAATCCCAGCCCAACCTTTGGCGACGGAGTTTCGTTGAGCAGGTAGTTGGCCCAGTTCCGCCAACATTGCCTGCAGGGTTTGAGGACTGGCGATTTCAGGATCAACGAAGAACCATTCTCGTATTAAATCAACATCGTTAGCACTAAAGCCATAGCGGCCCAGTATATCCGGACGCATTTTCAAATGCTCATCTGCGCCAAAATCAGTGAAAGGCGTGCGAACCGGATTAAGCTCATTGAAGGCCTTCCATTCTTGCCCCTGGTAAGCCTTGTGATTAATGACCGTTGAGACTGCCATCACTAGAATGAGAGCCAATAATGAAACCTGTGAGGATCGGCGCCGCAACAGGGTTCGCCACGGAAGCAGCGGCAGAGATCCAAAGAGAACCAAGAAAAACTCATTGCTCCTCACCAGGTAGCTGGAAAAGGCAAGCAGGCATCCAATCAACAGCGCCTGCCAGTTGTTCTGACGCGCAAAGAGGTGGCAGCATATAATCGCGCCTACCAGGAGCAAGCCCGCATTAATGGTGAACTGAGGGAAAAGAACCGGACGCACCAGCAACAGGGCGAACACAGACAGGGAAGCTATATAGCCCGCGCCGAGCCGGTACAAGCCAAATAGCACTAATGCCCCTACGGTAATAAGCACACCGAGGGTAACAATTGAGTAGCCGGGGATTCCATTGATTTGCGGAATCGCGCGAACCAGGTAACCCCAAAGGACATTGGAAAAAATAATATTGGGCGACCCAAAGGCTGCCACGCCATAGCCGTGAGCGACCATAGACATGGCAACGTCGTCATTCGTCTCCCATCTTGCCTCAAAGACCAAACAGAGGGAGAGCACAAAAGCCGCTGAAAGAGCCAGCGAACCAACAATCAGCCAGAACTTTGATCCCGGAAGTCCACCGGTTGCACGGTTAGCCACGGGCGGCGATTTCCGTTCCGAGCACAATCAAACCCATACCAGGCATTCCTTGTAACGTTACGGGTCCGCTCAAAAGCCACCCCTTGAGCGGTAGAACCACCACGAAGTTCAAACTCATCAACAGAAAGGCATGACTCAACTCGAACATGGTCTCCAAAGCGAAGACATCGAAATCGCGAGCACGCCCCCTCAGCATCTCAACAGATATACGTCTCCAGATCCGGACTCCGCCCCATCCCAGGGACAATCATACCGGGCTCGCAACAACATCCGCAGCAACCCTGGCCGAAGACAGGCAATGATCCTAACAGAAACCTTCAGAGGTGTCAAACTGCACGTGGCGCTCGTTCTACACGTCAAATTCAGGATAAGGATTGGCCGAACGCACCCGGAACAAGCCGGAGCGATGGTTTGCTCGTGGAGAAGGCCATCCCGCCAAAGGCGCCATTCAAGACTCGCTGGGGTGAGCCAAAAGGCCGCTGTCGCCGGACACCGGCCTTGCGCGCTTGGCCTGATGGCACTTGCCTGGAATCCTTTAGGCATTCAATTAAGAGAGTATTGAAGGAGGGCGTGCACCACTCTTTCCAGATGCCTGAGCGTGTTGCATTCTTTCGCGAGGTGGCAAAAAGGGGAATACCGATTCATTTCCGAGTCTCCAGTTCCCCAGATTGACCGGCTCTCGGGGTTGAGCCAGATGAGCCTTTTACATCTTCGGTAGATCGTCTTAAGCACCTCAGTTTGGGGATCACCGTAGTTATTCCTTGCATCTCCAAGTATGATCACAGATGTCTTGCCGGTGACCGTATCAAGCCATTTCTCTTCGAATTCGCGGAAGACCTCGCCATAGTCCGTGAGACCCATCAAAACACCCGTTTCGGCACCGCTCAGCATTCTTGCCAACGCCTCTCCAACAAGGCCGCTGTCCAAAATGCCGGTCACTTCCACCAGATTGGAGCAGAAGATGAACGATCTTATTTTCACCAGAGTCTGATTGAGGCCGTAAAGGAAAAGAAGGAGGAAGCGTACGACGGCATTAACCGAGCGACTGACGTCACACAACACGATGATATCAGGACGATCGATCTTCTTGGCCTTCCACCTCCTGTCAAAAAGAAGCCCATCAAAGGCGATATTTGCTCTGAGGGTCCTCTTGAAGTTGAGCTGGCCACGTTTGGACGTTTTTCTTCTTCTGGCGTAGAGACTATTCAGATGCTTCAGCATCTTTTGAATGATGGAATACATCCGATGAAAATCGCGCTCCTCCAATTCCGAGAGCCTGGCATTCCTCAGGTATTCCTCGAGCGCGCCTTCGGTCGATGAGCCTGCAAAAAGGGTATACTGGCGTCCTACAAAGCTCTTTACGTTTTCAAAAAGTCTACTCCTCGCCAACTCCAAAATCTTAGCCCGCCTTTGGGATGCCGGCCTATCTTTACCGTGAGCCATTTCGATATCGTGATCCAGTCCTGCGAGACCCATATGATGCAAGATCCTCTGAATGTAGGGTCCCCTCTGGAAAAAGAACCTGATGCCCGCGACATCCACGGCGCGGGCGGCTTCTCGCACGGACATCGCGAGATCGGCGGTAGTCCCGGACACAAGCAACCCGGTAAGAGTGGAATCGCTTGCCCGAAGATCCAACCTTATAGAAGCGTCCTCGATACCCTGGCAGGGATCCGGAAAGCCCTCGGAGGAGAAAAAACGCTCGAAGGTTATTTTGAAAACTTCCTTTTCATCCGAGGATTTTGCAAGGACGCTCGAAAGGGCCTCCCCTAGGCGCTGCCTGTCCGCATAGCCAACCAGATCGACCGCCCGCATGGCATCGACACACTCGGCTACGGAAATGCGCACCCCAGATCTTCGAAGCGCCAGAACAAATTCTTCAAGAACTTTTTCTACTTTTTAGTCCAAAACCGCTTATAGCGCTTTTTGCGTCATCTTTTGGAGATGATCTTCCACCAGATGGATATCCTCCTGAAACTTGAGAACCGTATTGAGCGTTTCCCTCACGAGATCCGGATTCAGGATATCCGTATGGAGGAGAGCAAGAGTCCTTGCCCAGTCGATAGTCTCCCCGACGGATGGGGCTTTTCTCAGGTCAAGCTCTCGAACCTGCTGAATAAAGGAGATTAGCTGGGTCCGAAGCCTTTCGGAAAGGCCCGGAACATGCGTGCGAACGATCTCCCTTTCCATCTTAGGATCGGGAAATGGGATAAAGAGGTACAAACATCGGCGCTTCAGAGCTTCGCTCATCTCTCTCGTATTGTTGCTCGTGAGAAATACAAAGGGCTTGGATAAAGCTTTAATCGTACCGATTTCCGGGATGGAGATCTGGAAATCAGAGAGGATCTCAAGCAGGAAAGCTTCGAATTCCTGATCCGCCTTATCAACCTCATCAACCAGCAACACCACGCCATCCTTCTCCTGGAGGGCTTTCAACAATGGTCTTGGCTCCAGAAAATGAGGGGAGAAGAACATGTCATCATATTGGTGAAGTTTTTGGACGGATTCTGTAAGTCCGCTGCTGCTCCCTACGATATCATCAAGCTTATCCCTCAGGATCTGGGTATACAGCAACTGCTTCCCATACTTCCACTCGTAGAGCACTTTTGATTCGTCCAGCCCTTCGTAACACTGCAGGCGTATCAGAGGGAGACCAAGGAATGCAGCGGCAGCCTTCGCGAGCTCGGTTTTTCCAACACCCGCCGGTCCCTCGACAAGGATTGGCTTTTCGAGATGGTAGGCGAGGAAGAGCGTCGTTGCGATCTCGCCGGCGCAGATGTACCCTACTTCTTGAAGTCCTTGCAGGATGCTTTCGCGCGTGGCGAACTTCCGAGCATGTTCCCTTTGCATGCAGTTCCTTCCGTTAGAGGAGAGATTCTCCAAGCTTTCTCTGATTCGCCAGTGTCGCTCTTCTCGCTATCCCGTTCGTGCGAACCAGGTCGGAAGTGAGATGGCGCAATGAAGAGTCTCGCTCGATTCTCGCTTCGGAGAGGAGTTGCTCGAAGAGCATCTGGAAATGGTCTGAGAGATTTCGAAAAGAGAGGCCAAAAGAAAGAAGCTCGGGACGAAGGATATCGTTTGCCGAAAACCTTGCCGCCTTGTAGGCCAGCATTTTAAGACTGTCGAGGAGGGAGCGCAGTCCGCCAAGGCAGCCCTTGATTTCATCAGAGACGTTGACGTCCTGTTTTCGGATTGCGTTCAGGGCGAGCTCCATCTGTCTTTCCATACCTCCGACGACCACCCCCATGAGGTAGATATCTTCAAGAATCCTGAAAGGCTTGACCATCTTTTCGTATGCGGCTCCATTTGCCCCCAGCATAGCGGATGCAGGAACCAGACAATGCTCAAGCCTCATGCCGCAATGGGGAGATGGACGTAGGAAGTCCAGGCGCTTACCGGAAGTGAGAGAGAGTCCGGGCGTATCCCTGGGCGCCAGGAATGCGCTGAACCGGTTCCTTCCTGCATCGACTCCAGTGATGGCGATCACGACAAAGAGGTCGGCGATGGGACCGTTAGTGATGCAATCTTTCTCACCGTCAAGGACGTAAAAATCACCGCGCCTGGATGCTGATGTCTTCAGGCGCTTCGGATGAGTTCCCGCTTCGGGCTCCGAGATCGCAAAGGCGGCGGTGATCTTGCCAGTCGAGAGTCTGTGAAGGTGCTCTTCGCGCTGTGCTTTGCTTCCGAACCGCATAATGAGAAAGCGTGAGACAAGGATGTGTATGACCCAGGAGAGACCAATCCCCATATTGCGTCCGTGCTGAAGCAACGTCTCTCCTGCCGCTGTGACGAGAGGCTGCCTATAGCCCAGGCCCCCATATGATAATGGGAGGTTAAGACCAAGGAGCCCTTCTTCGCCCATCCTACGCCATATCTCGTAAGGGAATTCCCGGACGGAGTGAAGATCGGTGCGAGATGCGATCTCTCGTTCTGCAAACCTGGCCACTTTCTGCCGCAGCGCAAAAAGTTTTGCTTCGTGTCCCGAGGTCACAGAGCAACCTTTCTCAAGGCAGCAGATTCTGTCTTGTTGAATTTTTGGAAAAAGCTATTGAGCACCTTTTTAAAGGCCGCAATTTCTCCCTCCGAAAAACCCGAACTGATTTCCTCGTTTACCCTTTTGATAATGGGCTGGGCTCTATCTATCTCATCTATTCCTTCCTGAGTGATGCGAACCAGCAGCGCTCGCCGGTCGGTAGGGCTTGCTTCGCGAACGACAAAACCTGACTTCTCAAGGCGGTCGACCAAGCCGGTCATCGTGGAATTGTCGGCTGCCAGGACCTGACTCAGCTCCGTCATGGTCAGCCCATTCTTACGCTTCAGAAGGAAAAGAATTCCGGTCTGTGTCGGAGTGACTTTGACCCCTTCTGCGAGAAGGGCGCTTTTGAGATAGATTCGCAGTTTTTGCTGCGCCATAAAAACCTGGTAAATGAGACGATCATCCTGTGGCGTACGATCTTCTTTTGGCATGGAGCCATCCTTTGTTCATTCTCAACGGTGTCAATTCGATGGTAATTTTCCCATCAGAAGCATAGTGTTTATGCACATGGAAATTTTGTATACAAAATAAAAACTTGTCAAGCAGATTATTAAATCTCGTCAATCCGGAGATGCCTGATACGATGCATTTTTTCTCATGGCGGCTGGGGTCCGGGAGGATAAGGGGCATGCACAAATCAAGATTTGATCCTGATCTCTTTTTGTTCTCCTTTTTGGCGCAACCAGCGCCTATTTGGTTTCCTGCATATCCGGGGATCAGTCGGTCAGTGAGAAAATGCTGAGAGAGGAGACGTGCATGCGCGATAAGTCCTTTTGGCCTTTGAGAAAGTGTTCAAAAATGATAGAAATCAGGGCTGGATCAAATCATCGAACAAGGTTCAACGTAAGAACCACGTTCCACCTGTCTTGAAAGCCAAAGGAGCAAACTTGAAAACGTTCGAAGTCAGGGACAAGATCTACGAGGTTGATGAAGATGATTTCCTGTTGCATCCCGACGAATGGGACAAAGATTTCGCTGAAGGAATGGCGCCCAGAACCGGGATATCGGGTGAACTCACTCCAGCGCATTGGGATGTATTGTGGTTCATCCGTGAGTTTTATCTGGAAAACGGCAAATGCCCCGTTGTTCAGAAAGCCTGCAAGGATCAGAACCTGCGCCTGGCGGACCTCCAAAGGCTCTTTCCTTCCGGTTATCGTCGAGGCGCATGCAAGCTTGCCGGGTTATGCAACGACCCCGCATCTGTCAACACTTCCAGCTCACCCGAGCCTGCAGTCTCAGTATCTACTTCCCTGATCTACCGGACAAATGTCAGAGGGTTTCTTGTCGATCCGGCTGAATGGAACGTGGATTTTGCCGAGCACAAGTGGGAGGAAACAAAAATGCCCGGCCCTCTCACTGAGAAACACTGGAAAATAATCTATTATCTGCGCGCTCGATTTGCAAAAACGGGTAAAATCCCCACAATCTACGAGACCTGCAAGGACAATGACGTTGACATCGAGGAATTCGGCGCACTCTTCCCTGACGGATATCACCGCGGGGCAGTGAAGATTGCAGGACTGAGCGGGTAACAAGAAGAATCAATCGCCGTTTCACTTTCGATAAGCCAGCTACCGGCTCCGGGGAAAGATCCCCAGATGATCATGTTCATCTCAACGGGTGTGCAGTGGGCTACTCTTGAGCCAACGCACCCACCACTCCCACTGTGAAAAAACCACACCCGGCACCCGGAACTACTGCCGGACGTGGCATTCGCCGCAGGTAACCGGCCTTCTTTTCAGGGCCTCATGGCAGGTTTTGCACTGAGCATGGAAAGCATCCTTGAGCGAAAGCAGACTATCACCGGCTTTCTTTTTGTGGCAGGACCCGCAGGTCTGCCCTTCTCCGCCCCGGTTATTCAGGAATGCATCAAAATCATGATGGCGCCGTCTGCAATCGAGCTTTTCCGCATGGAGCTTGTGATTGAACTCGACCAGGGGTCTCTGGCGCTTTCCAATCTCTGTATGATTAAGCACAAAGGCGTCATCCTGGGAATGAGCCATCGGTACAAGAGCCGCAAGGACCAGGACACCCGGCAAAAGTTTTATGTACGTCAAGGGAGTGATAACAACCTTTGCGCCGGTCGCCTTTATCTGTTCGGCTTTATTTTTCCGGTTCTCCTTTCGAATAAATCCAAACCTCACCCGGAGAGGAATTCGTAAAGGTCGTTCGTGCGCTGCACCCCCTTGATGTGGATAGATCGGGCACAAATTAGATTTATAGAAACTTTCACCAGGTTAGGTCAAATATAGGGACCGATTATCATATTCACGCTCGACAGAAAAGATTAAGAAAACAACCCTGGGAGAAGATTTCGTGCTTGGCCGATTTCCCCAAGACATTAACACGAATTAGACCCGCATTACGAAATTGTCCTTTCTTGGAGTTGCTTTCAGATGCTCGCCGCCGGGATAACCTAAAATGCAGGACTCCACGCCCATATAAACGCCGACAGCGTCCCGCTTCCTCTCGAGTCGCCCTGCCTTTGAGAAACTGCACCCTGCCGAAACAGAACCACTCTGAACAGGCAGCCGCCCACAAACTTGTAAATCTCATTTCATAACGATACAATATCAGCCGATCAGGACTTCTTGCCAATCGGAATGAGGACTGCATTCGGGCTGGCGTTGCGCCCGCCTCTGTAACCGAAAACCACACTGGGTCCATATAAAATAATGTATGGTGCGCAGCCCAAGGCATCTTTCAGCAACTTATCTGAGACCGCGCCGACTTTGAAGTCTGCTTTTCCAATGGAAGCGAAGGGACTATGAACGAGCAAAATTCCAGCACGTGCAACAAGCTTTCCTACCGTTCACTCTGGAAGATCCTGGGACCTTACTGGTGGAGCGAAGAGAAGTGGGCCGGCCGGGGACTCCTGGCCGTTATTATCACGCTCAATCTCGGGCTGGTCTACCTGTCAGTTCTCTTCAACCAGTGGAACCGCCTGTTCTACGATTCAATCCAAAACAAGGATTACGGGTCTTTCAAAACGCAGTTGTTGCGTTTTAGCGTGCTGGCATTCATCTATATCGCTGTGGCGGTCTACCGGCTCTACCTCAACCAGATGCTGGAGATGAAGTGGCGGCGATGGCTCACCTCGCAATACCTGGAGCGATGGATGACTCACCAGGTCTACTACCGCATGGAGGTCCAGCGCAACGGGACCGATAACCCCGACCAGCGTATTGCGGAAGATATCCGCCTCTTCACCAGCGGAGCGCTTTCTCTGTCCCTGGGACTGCTCAGCTCAGTGGTGACCCTTGCATCTTTTACCGGCATACTGTGGGCGCTCTCGGGAGATCTGAGCTTTACGCTCAGCGGGCACGAGATAATCATCCCGGCATACATGGTCTGGGTTGCCCTTACCTACGCCTTTTTTGGCAGCTACCTGACTCACTGGATCGGGAAAGCGCTCATAACTCTCAATTTCAAGCAGCAGCGCTATGAAGCCGACTTCCGTTTCGGTCTCGTGCGGGTTCGGGAAAACGCCGAAGGGATCGCCCTCTACAGGGGCGAAGCATCGGAGCAGGAAAACCTCAACTCGCGCTTCGTGCAAATCCTCAAGAACTGGTGGGTGATCATGAAGTGTCAGAAACGGCTTACCTGGTTTACTTCAAGCTATACCCAGGTGGCGATCATTTTCCCCATCCTGGTGGCCGCACCTCGCTTCTTTTCCGGCGCAATTCAACTGGGAGGGTTGATGCAGATTGCTTCGGCATTTTCCCATGTTCAAAGCGCCCTGAGCTGGTTTATCGATAATTACCGGCCGTTCGCAGAATGGAAATCAAGTGTCGATCGTCTGACCAGTTTTCATGAAACTGTCTGTGAGACCCAGCCGAAACAGGACGAACTCGCCTGCTTACAGGTCAACGCAGAGGATAGCCCGCAACTTTCGATCGATAACTTGAATCTCAAGCTCCCCGATGGTCGAGTTTTGGTCAATAACCTTACCATGACCGTTTCTCCCGGCGAGAGGCTATTAGTCAGGGGACCGTCGGGAGTGGGAAAAAGCACACTCTTTCGAGCAATTGCAGGCATTTGGCCGTTTGGTTCCGGTACGATCGGCGTTCATCAGAGCGCCAGTAAGCTTTCTCTTCCCCAGAAGCCTTATCTGCCGATCGGGACACTACGTGATGCGATCTCTTATCCGGAAAAACCGGGAACTTTTTGTGACTCCGAGATTGAAAAGTCTTTGGAACTCTGCCGCCTGGGCGACTTCGTCATGCGCATGGATGAATCAGCCCATTGGGAACAGGTCATCTCCCCTCGAGAGCAGCAGCGTCTTGCCTTCGCCCGAGCCTTGCTCTGCAAACCGGCATGGCTTTTCCTCGATGAGGCGACTTCCGCCCTGGACGATGCCACGCAGGACTACCTCTACTCCATGATCGGAAGGCTGCTCCCGAACACATCCATTGTTAGCATCGCCCACCGCGCGGATTTGAAGCATTTTCATAGGAGGATCCTATCCTTCGATTCCGACGGAAATCATCATCTCGCAACATTGGCTTACCCAAAATCATGATTCCCGCTGCAGGCGATCCGGCAAACGACCACTCCCCACGAATGGGGGAAAACTGTGACGCAATCAACAGGGGGCAAAAAATGAGAAAGCCAGGCTTGGGGGTTCCTGGCTTCCGGGGCAAATGAGTTTGGGGTCAAAAAACCAAGACTTAAAGGAGGAGGGACCATCCTTATGGCTGCAAAATAGCAGATTTTCCCTTTTTGAAAATCAGGCCCAGAGTGTATTTTCCATTTATGAATACAGTAATATATGAAAATAGAGTTCTACCGGCTGTTCCCTTTTTCTGCCTAACCGAATCGGGAAAATCTCTTTCCGGATACTTCGCCTTGCAGAGACCATTCGTGGAAGCCACCGCTTCAGGTGACGGCGAATTCACCAATCGGTGAGGGTCTGCCGTAGAAATAGCCCTGGGCGTACGCAAAGCCGAGTTGCCGGCACGTTTCGCCTTCGTCGTGGCATTCGATCCCCTCGGCAAGGGTTTTGATTCCGATGTCATTGGCGGCCTTCACGAAGGTGAGAACCATCTGATGCAGCCGCTTCGGGGCGAGATGAATGTGATGTATGAGGGAGATGTCGAACTTGAGAAAGTCGGGTGGCGTCTTTGCCAATTCGACCAGGCGGGTCTGCCCAACGCCGAAATCGTCGAATGCCAAAGCAATGTCCAGATCCGCCAATCTATCCCGGAACTGCTTCATCTCATCAACGTGAGGCGCCGCCTTTTCACTAATCTCGAGGACGATTCGATTTGAAGGAGCGATCTCATGGATTCTTTCCAGAGACTCCAAGAGGACATCAAGGCGACCCAACTCGACGGGGTCTGTATTGGCGAACAAAAGAGGATATCCCGGCAGCCTCCTTCCGAAATCCACCCCTCTTTCCCGGAAGAGGGCGCTGAGGTCGGATGCGCAACCCATGCACGCTGCAACATCAAATAATTCAACAGGGTCAGACGGCAAATCGTCATCACCGATTCGACCGAGGATTTCGTACCCGATTACATGCAGATCGGGAAACCTCAGGATAGGCTGAAAATAAGGGATTGCATTCCGTTCGCGAAGCAATTTCCGCAGCCTAGACTCAAGCGAAGCCATGTGAACCAGTTCTTCGATGGAATCAAAGCTGGATGTAGCTTCGGCGCTGGTGGGCCGAATTGAGTCGACTCTCTTAAGGCAAAAATCAGACCTACCATAACTTATGATATCCCCGGGCTCAAGCAGCTCTGATTCTTGCATCAGCTTGCGGTTTACAAAGGTGCCATTCGTGCTTCCCAGGTCGCGAATCCAGAGCAGTCCGCCGCTTGTTTGGATTTCAGCGTGATGCCTCGAAACCCATTTGGACTGAAGCGACAGGTTACAGTCCTCATCACGGCCAACCCTAAAGGGAAACGGCTCAACTGCGATCTTCCACTTCTCGGATGCATCCGAAACATGCTCCAACAGCCATCTGGTCTGTTCTTTTTTTTGCTTCATAGAGTGGTCCTCCAGTCGAACAGGAAGCGTCCGCCCTGCAAAAGCAATGTCGCCAAGTTCAATTAATGAAAGAGGTTGCGTAGAGGGAGAAGTTTACGTCTCTCCACCATTTATTGTTCAAGGAAACTTGCTCAGAAATAAATTTGCAGATTTTTGATCCGCCTCTTCATCTGTGCAAGTTCATCTGTCAGTGTCTGAATAAACGAACCGGCGTCGGGCATACGAATAGAATCATATGCGAGGGCAACCCCCGCAAGCCTGATTTCCCAAGATGTCCCCTCCACATTGAGTGGACTTGCGTGAAGCCTTTTGAGGCATCTATTGAGGGTCGGTTTAGCGTGACTTGCCGGTGTCATGGGCAGGAGAACAACTATCCTGTTTTTCCCCAGTTCGCCGATAATATCTGCATCCCTAACTACCTTTGAGATCGCCTGAAAAGTTACAGCACTAAACCTTTGATACGAAATCTTCCCTGAGGGTGCGCCCGACTTCGGCCCAGCCTTGACGAGTGAAAAAGCGAGGGCGGAAAACGGCAGCTTGTACCGCCTGGCCCTTGTTATCTCTTTTTCGATGAGCAAGGTCATGACCGAAGCCTCCATGGCGCCTTTGGGCATCCTTTCCTTCATTTCCAGAGCACGGTTTGCCTGCTCCCTCGTGATTTCGGCATAGATTTGCGCAAAATTATCTTTGTCTATTTCGTCTGCTTCAACCTTTCTGCGGATTATATCAAGTATCTCGCCAAGCTCATCGTCCTCGGCAACGGTTTGTCCCAAGAGTTCCAGCACGCTCAGTTCTTTTCGAACAACCTTTCCGCTCCCCGAATGGGAATGAAGCCAATCCAGCTTGGCTCTTTCAAGAATTCCATCTATCTGGTCGTTGAACCTTTTCTCCAGGCGTTCCAGCAGACCCTCTTTAAAATCCATGCCTTTGAGCCGCCCAATAATACCTGACTCAATAGACGTCAAAACCTGACGAAGGCGCTGATCGCTCTCAGCCTTGCCATCTTGGCCGATGTCCGTCGTCAGTTTGGAACCAAGGCGCTCAACATAATCCACCAGCAAATCGGACAAAACCTGTTCATCCCCAGCGCCCTTTCGAATTTCGGCGGCCAGGTATATGAGTTCCGCCGCCTGCACCGGATTTTTCTTGATCTCATCTATCAGCATCTCGCCGTCAACGCCGATTTCTTCGGAACTGTCCTGCAGAATATTGGCCAGTTCGTCACTCTGCAGTTCTTTGCCCATCTCGTTAACAAGATGCAAATATTCGGTAAGGGCCATTCCCTCCTCAATCAGGGCCGATCTGATTTTAGGCAGGAGACGCCTGAGTTCCGCGGCTTCGGGGACCAACCGGCGAACGATCTGTGCAAGACGCGCAGAGGAGGTGTTTCCCGTTTTGTATTCATCTCTTACTATTCGCAGTACGACATTGTCTGTAATTTCGTTTACCTTATCAAGAATCATCTCCTCATTTGTGTACTGGATATTTAAGGACTTTTCGGCTTCAATGCCCAGCAGCAAGCGTTTTTTCATCTCGAAGAGCGCTCCGGTGATTTCCGGCAGGTTGGAGTTTTCGTCTTCGAGGAGGTTTTTT
>PLSV01000124.1 GCA_003165235.1 Syntrophobacteraceae bacterium | reverse complement strand
ACTTGAACGCAACTTCGTATAAAAGCGATTTCCATCACCTTTCCTATCATCTCACCCGCCAAAGGGACAAGGCAGGGGGCGCAATGGCTTCTGAAAAGCTCGCCAAGAAGGATGTGATTGAAAAGATCCTGGCTATCGAGATGGAGATGTTTTTGAGCGTCCCGTCAGCCAGCCCCTCTACGTGTCAGCAGGATCCCGAAAGCTTTAAGCTTCATCGCCGGGCTCAATTTTCTCCCTGGTCATTGCCGACCCTGGAAAGCTATTTGCGTGATCTTGATAATGCCAAAAGCGCCGGCATAAACCTCATGACCCAAAAGTATGCGCGCATGGACAATCTCATTGCGCCGCTTAAAGGCAATCCCCTCATTGATGCAATCACGGCCCGTTACTGTGCCTGGCAAAGAGCCATGAAAGAGAAATATCCCGGCATAATCAGCCGAGGCCGCCCATTATCCAGTGAGGAAGACTCCCCTTTCATGACCTCCTTCGAGACCTATCTCCGAGGCGAGTTGGAAACCTATTCTGATGCAACGTTGGCGTTGCTTGACAAAGATATTCAGGACAAGCTGGCGCATGGCGTCAGCATGACCGAAGAGGTCTATGAATGCATGGTCAGGCAGTTGGGTTATTCATCGCTCGAGGATGCTGAAAAAAATGCGTCATGAAAAAATAGGGGAGACAACACCGATGGAAAATGAAGAACTCGAGCGGAAAACCAGGCAATTGGAAGAGATCGGATACGACGCTTTGAGGAAAGGCGCCTATGAGGATGCGGAAAAATCATTCACGCAGGCGATCGCGATCTACGCAGGACTGGGTGATGGGGAGAAGAAGGCGTCTCTCCTTCAGGTCGTTTCAACAATCCAGTTCATCACCGAAAAAATGGACGAGGCTCTGAGAACACAGACGGAAATCTTGTCTATTTACGAACAAAGTCGTAACGTCCTGTACCAGGCCAGGGCATTGAACAATATAGGGCTGATCAATGTCGGCAGGAAACGCCATCAGGATGCCCTTGACAGTTTTCGTAAGGCGTCGGATCTGTTTCAGGATGCGAACGACAAGTTGGGAATTGCGGAACAGTGGACCAATATCGGATCTGTTTATCGAGATACCGAACGCCATCAGGATGCCCTTGACAGCTATTTAAAAGTGCTCCCGCTCTACTATGAAATCGGGGACCCGGAAAAGACCGGTGATCAATTAACGAACATTGGCTACATTCATTCCATGAAAGGTGACCTTAAGGAAGCCTTGAAATGGTACGGGGACGCGCTTCCTCTCTATGAACAGTCCGGCAATCAAGAGAAAGCGGAGATCACCAGGAAAAATATCCTGACCGCCGAGGCCGCGCTCGGAGGAGGATCTGCCCCGCGAAACTCGATCGGTAGTGAACCATGAAGGGCCTCGAACTCTCGCGGGAGTACTATGAAGGATACGGTATTCCGATGATCCGGGACGGTTTCGGCAGCTATGAGGACCGGATCGCCGCCGGATGTGCCGGTCCCGGTTCGGAATGTTTCGGCTTTGACGATGAAATATCCAGAGATCACGATTGGGGCCCCGGTTTCTGTCTCTGGCTGACCCCTGAGGATTATGCGCAGATCGGCCAGGATCTCCATGAGGCATACAATCGATTGCCCTCAGAATTCAAGGGATTTGGACAGCGAATCGTAAGCCCCGGGGAAGAACACAGGATGGGAGTGGGCGACCTGCGTTCGTTTTATTTACAGTATACGGGGCTCGATCATGCGCCTGCAAGCAATGCGGAGTGGCTGCGCATATCCGAGCAGGCCCTTGGGACCTGTACGAACGGGGCGGTTTTCTCGGACCGGCTCGGGGTGTTCTCCAAATGGAGAGAGCGCATCCTTCGGTTTTATCCTGAAGATGTTCGACTGAAGAAGATTGCCTCGCGCTGTTTCACCATGGCGCAGGCGGGTCAGTACAATTTCAGCCGTTCGATAAAGAGAAAAGAATATTTTGCAGCCCGGTATTCGGAAATAACATTCTGCGCTGACACGATCTCCCTCGTTTTTCTGCTTAACAGGAAATACGCTCCCTTTTACAAATGGATGCACCGGGCCGTGCGGGACCTGCCGATCCTGGGAAAGCCAATAGCGCGCATGATAGACGATCTCGTGAGCGAGACTTCCAAAAGCGGGCAAGCAGATAGAATCGAGGAGATATCCGGACTCCTCATTACCGAGCTCAGGCGAGAAGGTCTCAGTGATTCCTCGAGCGACTATCTCCTGGAGCACGCATTTTCCGTGCACAGCCGGATCTTGGACGAAGAACTTCGGGAACGTTTCTGGGTGGCGGCATAATCATCCAATCTCGAATGACACGCGGTAATCGATTTTTGCGCCTGCGGGCCAGGCGACATCGAAGCCATGCTCTCTGTCCTTCCTAAAGATCGGGTCGGCCATTATATGTGCGTGAGCGCCAACCACCGTGTGCGCCAGGACAAAGATCCTGCAGATTAGTAGGGAAGGCCACTGGAGGAGAATGTAGAACCGATTCCAGCCAAAAAACTATGGATGAAAGTCCCACCGAAACCAGCAAGCCCCAAAATACCCGATGGATTGAAGCTGGAAGTTCAGCGAAAGGCTGATGAGTTCTTGGAATCCTACCTGAAGCCGACTTTCATTCTCCCGCCGCCGCAAGATCCACAGTGGAATTACGTGGTGGAGATTTTCACGAAGTGGCGCCAGAGGTATTTCTATTTTTGTTCAAAATACCGATGCCCCCGCCCAACCTGTATTGCAGAATTTTTCGAGTCGAGATTCGCACGATTGGAGTATGTCGGCATGCGGAGATTCAATTTGTCGTACATGAGACACACGGGTCAGTGGTGTGAGATATTTCAGGGATTGACTCTGGAAGAATGCTTTGAGGAAATCAGACAGCAGGAACTCTTGCATCCGTGAATCGTGGTGGAGTTTCTGCCTTCGGTGCAGGATCACGGAAATTCGAAGCGAAATTTTGCCCTTTCCAGCCATTTTTCCAAAACAGCCCATGCCCAACACCGTCTTTCCCCCAGAAAATGGAAAATAGGGGCATTCTGGCGCGTCATTTTTTCAGTGGGTTCAGTAGAAGACAGCCGCTTTGTGTTCTTAGCTCGTGAGCGACCACCCCACTGACTGGATTGCCGTTGCGATTCGTTGCCGAAGTGCTTATCTTCCAATGTTATGAATGCACCGCCAGTTTGCAAGGACACACTTGGTCAAAATGGATTTATATCAGCTTTCAGCCGAAATAGGGATTCCGCAATGCCCAAGAATTTTAAAATCATTCTTTGCGTCTCACTCGCCTTTCTCCTTTTCTCCACCATCGCTTACAAAAAGGAAGCAAAAGGCGAAAGCGAAAACACGCAAGAAGTTATCGAGTTTTTGATTGGTACGGTTGCCCAATCAAATCTGACCTTCATCAGGAATGGGGAGAACCATACGTGCAATGAAGCTGCCATGCATATCAGGCAGAAATATGACTATTTTCAATCCAAGATAAAATCCCCCGAAGACTTTATCTCCCTTTGCGCATCGAAGAGCATGCTCTCAGGAAATCCTTATCTCGTGGAGACTGAACAGGGCAAGATTCCAGTCGAAAAATGGCTTTCGAAGAAACTTGCAGAGCATGTAAAGAGTCAAAAACATTCATAATTCCCACTTCTCTGCGTCAGCCTGAATATGTGGATTCGCATATATCCTGATCAGTGGGTTCGGGAATTCTCCGTCAGGGAGAAGATGCAGCGAAAAGGTAGGAACCCTCAAAGTGGGGAGCCGATGACCCTACCGCCCCGCAAAGTGGTCACGTTCAAATGCTCAGGGGTTTTGAGGGAAAATATGAATCGAGAAAACAGAGAAACAGCCGATAACTAAAACGAAGAGGTGGTAGTAGCAGGGTGCAGCCTTATTTTATGACAAATGCTTGGCCTCATTGCCTTCCGAACAACTCCACCAAGAATCTCACCAGTTCCTCGCTCGACCTTGCAATCCGATCACACGAACTTTCGATCATTGCGTTGACCACCGCCCCGCTGCTCTCCCACTCATTAGTATTTCCATTGGCAATAGTCAGGAAATTCGACTAATTTCTTAATTGCGTCAGGATTTCCTTCAAGTGCCTGTTTTGCCAGTTTCCCACAAGGAGAATTAGGTTTCTTCGTGTAGTATTGTGCAATATTGTCTGCACAGGCACTACAAGCTCCCATCTCCAGAAATTTCTCTTTCGAGTAGCCATAGCTTTTGCCTGTTTCTGATCTTTGTTTGCTTTTGTATGTCTTGCCAAGAACTTTGGCGATACCCTGAACTTCTTCGGGTTTAACGAATCCATTATCAATCAACATGTTAATTTCTTTGGTGTTTCCACTGCACAAGCTACTAACGACAGATTCATGGTAGCGGCTCCAGTAATTGTCAGGCAATCCTGCTCTTTTGGCTAATTCGTCCATCTTTTCAGAGTAGTTTGGATTGCCGTATTTGACATCAGTACATGACATTTCAGCGAAAGCCAAATTGATCAAAACGAGGCTGAAAATGCTTGCGGAGAGGACTGCTGCGCTACTTCGGCTACGGTACGACATTGTTCAATCCTCCTTACTTTTTGGTGTAAGCCGAATTCGAACCATGTTTTTCGACCAGTTTATCAAATACCGATGGTTTTTGCTCCATCCGATTTTCCCCTTTAGAAATAGCCGATCTCCCACGCCGTTCCATCATCGACCATACTGCCATCGAAAAGAGCAAGCATCATATCGGCATCATCGAGATGGGATTTGCAGCGGGAGAAACCGGAATAATGCATCAAATGAGTAACCATAGGCGCCAAAGCGCAGTTTTGATCCAGGGTTTACGCTAAAATGTGCCGGGAGCAGTAAAAGTCAATGGAATAGCCACCA
>PLSV01000130.1 GCA_003165235.1 Syntrophobacteraceae bacterium | reverse complement strand
ATTGACCGCAGGATCGACATCGGTCACAAGGATTGAAATAGTTTCATTGTCGCTGTTGAGGACGATCTCGAAGCGACGGAACTCCTGAGGGAAGTCCCTAAACGATGGGGTCTCGACTTCAAAGAAGCCGTATCCCGATCCGGGATTAGTGGCGTCAGGCTGGGGAGTGATGGCGTTGCGGTGGACATGTCCCGCGATCCACAAGACGACGTTTGAATAGGTGCTGCTGATTGTGGTTACCAAGTATTGGTCGGGCGTCATAGAAGTTGACTGGGGGACATAGGATTCCGGGTTCCAAATTATTTCCGGAGGGTCGGCATTCGGAGATTGATACCCGTAGGGCCACACGGGAACATGCGAACAGATGATCATGAGCTCATCTGCGGCCTGGCCACTGTCGAGTTCATTTAAAAGCCAATTGTAGCGGGGTTCGTCGAGACAGCCGTATGCGCTGCACTCGATCTTGTCGGTATCGTCGAGAACGATGACCTTGATCGGCATATCAGCCTTCGGATTGAAGGTATAACAGGCGGCCAATTCGGCGCCGTTGATCATTTCCCGCGTGAATCCGTGCCCGGCCGGTTTCGACGTGGAGTTGAAGAATTCACTCATCCATTGGGTAATCGTAAGCGCGCGGCGGCGCGGGTCAGCGGCGACCTTGGGAAGCGGCATGTTGGGGGTTACCTGCCCTACATCAATGATCTCCCCATATTCTGTCGAGCCATCAACGACACCCATCAAGTAACCTCTGCCATTCATCAGTTCCCGGAAATCAGTGGGCGATGTTGGCGGACCCGTATTGAGGACGCTGGACCCGACGACGGTTTCCCGGAGGTAATCGGTCCAAAAGGTAGATCCCTTCCAGAACTGATCGTGGTTGCCGATGACCTGGTACCATTTGAGCGACTTGTCGAGCCCGGCCGCCTGGTATGGTTTCTGATAGCCAATTTTGCCGGCGCCCTTGTGAGCGCCGGAACTGGGGGTGATCGGCTTACCGTCGATGACATCAAGATACCATCTTAGTTCGTTGTACTGAGTGTTGTCGCACGCATCGCCCAGAGCGATGCCGAAATCAAACGGCGCCTGTTTATGCAAGGCGTTGATTGTCTGGATGCCGGCATCGAGAACCTGGGTCGTATAGAGTATAATCCCTGAATAACTCGAAACGCCACCGGCAGGTTTGCCGTTTGCCAAGATGGGATTTGGATATAGGTAAGCGTTGTAAATCGCCTGAGCCGGGCTTTCTTTGTCGCAGATATGTACGTCGCTCATGGTGAAGAAAGACAAAAGCGTCACAGCCGATGGATCAGGGACCGATGGAGAAGGAGGGGTATCGATGTTGCTGTTCATGTCGATAGCGTAGTAAGGACACCCAGGCCCGGAGGGGATGCCTGTCGGATTCTGAGCCCACTCACCGTAATGGTTTTGCTTGTATAAAGAGATCTCACAAGGATAAACCAAAGCATTTGGACCCAGGGGAGGCGAGTACTCGGGATTGGCGATGACAGTCCTAACGAGCGTCGTTTGGACATCCTTGGAGATCGGGTACGATATGGCTCCGGCAGCAAGCGCTTTTCTCCCCAGGGGCCCGAGAGACGAAAACTCCAGCCCGAGGGCTGCTGCGGAACCTGCACAGTATTTCAAAAAATATCTTCTTGAAACGGTCATCGGTGCTCCTTCGTAAATTAGAGAATTTAACTTGCACTCTTAGCCGCTGAGGAACCGGACATACAACAAGATGCCCGGCTTGAATCAACGCTCGTTTTCTCAGCCGGCCCCTGTCCCGCAGCTTGTCTTCTTCGATTTTACAATATAGTCGGAAAGATCAGATCGATACTTTAGAGTGAATCGGAGGCAAGCCTGACTCGATAGGATCTACTGCTCCAGCGAAGAAAATGGCTTCACCATTACAAAGGTGAAGGTCCCGGGCCGGCAGGACCTTTTATCTATGGCCGAAGACATCGACTCCCCATCGCCTCGTGAAATCATCAAAATACAGTGGGATTCGACATCGGCCATGGTCAGAGACATTTGAACAATGGGACCCAGGATTTTTGAGGAAATGCGCCCTCAATTCCCCAATCCTTCAGCAGGTGAACTGGTGAGTGAAGCGCCGGTGATTAGTGTTAAGATCACGGCAGTTGGAAGGTGTTGGGATTCTCGAAGATTGTTCTTGAAATACTATTCTCATTTAGGCGCCGTTTCAATGAGTTTTGATAAAGGAGTATGTCATGGCCACTTTGGATCGCATAACCCAAGAGCCAGATGTAATGAGCGGGAAGCTTTGCATTCGGGGAATGCGTGTTACGGTTGGCATGATCGTGGGGCAAATCGCGGCAGGTCATTCCATTGAGGAGATACTTGCGGATTACCCTTATCTGGAGCGCGAGGACGTGCTGCAGGCTCTGCGCTATGCCGCTTGGCGATCGGAAGAACGCGAGATCGTGTTGCCCAAAGTATGAAACTGTTAGTGGATATGAGCCTCTCGCCACGTTGGGTCGACCTGCTGAAGAAGGCCGGCCTGGAAGCCGTGCACCGGTCAACGATCGGTCGAACCATTGCCCGGGATACTGAAATAATGGCGTGGGCAGCGGCAAACAAGCATGTCGTCTTGACACAGGACATGGACTTCGGCGGCGTCTTGGCCGCCGCTCAGGGCATAAATCCAAGTGTCGTGCAGACAAGCCTGCCCATCAAGCCTGCCTACTGGGGATCGCGAGATGTTCATGGGTTACGCCGTGTCTCGACACGGGACCTAAATTTAGACATGCAGCGCGAAGCCCTCGCAAAAGCTGGTTTTCAGAGGGTATTCGAGGGTAAAACCAGCGGTAATAGGGCAGAGCGCCCAACTCTAACCTAAATTCTTCAATGGCTGAATCCCTCAATCCATTGATCTGTGTCTATCTGTGTTCATCCGTGGTTCAAAATTCCTCAATTTCTCAATATAGAATATGATGTCTCTCTCTAAAGCGGTGCGCCCGTGCCAGCGACTCAAGATATAAGAGAGTTACATTGTATTTTGAGTTGACTGGGGCAGTTTGTCGAACTCACCCCACCTGGTTGAGTAGGACTAGAATTGTGAGAATTACTTTGGCATCGTACTTAACGGCTGGTCAAATAACGGAACAGCCTGACAGCCGGGTCCCTATTGGCAGGTGACCCCGGATAACGGCTCGGGCGGAACCTCTTTTCGAGGATTTTCAACGTATTGCCGGCCGATTGCGTTATTCATAAGCTTTTGAAAAACGGCAAAGTTAACATCCAGATCCGTAGCCGAGGTGCTGCCGCCGGGAACCAGAAGCTGTATTGTCTTAGGCGGGTCATTTAACGTCAAAGGCCTCAGATAACGGAGCTGGTCAAAGCTCTGAGCGGTGTAGAATACACGGACAAGATACCCTCTATTCGACTGTCGCAGTTCAAAAACGAGCGCTCCGCCTGGAGCACAATAATCCGGTTGATATTCGGGCAGCTGCCAATGCATGTTAAGAAGTCCCGCCAATCCGGCCACGTACGTATCAGAGCTGATGACTACGACTATTCGTGATCCGGCGTCACCAAATGCTCCGGGAACTTTAGAGCCGGTTACGGCCTGCTGCATGGTGCGGAGTATGTGCGAGGCGGCGTTGGAGCTCTGCACCTGGCTGAGGTAGGGCGTACGCACTTCAATACTGAAGACAGCGTCTACAATACGTGTTGTCTGGGAAAGTAGATCCGGCTTACAATTTGGCTCCGACGCAGTACAATTTTGCTCCGACGTAGGAAGTCGGCCCCAGGCCACTTGATCCATCGGGAAGCCATCGGCGTATTGCATGATAAATGGATCGTTTGCCCCATCGGTGTCAGCCAGTGCACCGACATTAATGACACTCCCTGTCTTAATATTCTGTGTATTGGCGGTAAGAGGAATCGATATAGCGGTCGGGTCAATACAGAATGTCTGTGTCTGGCCTGACGGACAATACCGCGGCGTAGGGGGCGGCGGCTGGGTTCCTAACGGGTAGTCGAAGAGCACGCTGCGGATTAGAGAAAAATCGCCACTGTAAGCGGATGCCAATGCTTCTCCGCTGTTGAAAATTTCCTGGACCTGGGTGGCGGCGAGATTGGGATCGACCTTCGCCACACCTGCCGCTATTGGGTCGAAAACCGGGTCGGGCGCTTGAGGGTAAACAGAGAAGGAGTGTACGGGCGGAGGAAAGCTCGGGATCAACCCGGTCCCAAATGCGTTAGCCGTCATCCATGAGCGTTCTATGGAATTGGAACGGAAATACGAGGCCAGTGCATCTGTTCGAGGGTTGCCCGTCAGAAGTCCCTCGTAGCTCAGGTACTGGCTGTAATAGGTGCCGAGCAAGTTTTCCGCCGTCACCCCATTTGCGGTCAAACAGCCGGTCGCGACCTTGAATAAAGGGGGATAGACATCGACTGCAAACGGTTGCAATAGTGCCAGATCCACTGTTGATGAGCGTATGCTGTGGCGGCCGAAGATGATGATCTGCTTAAGAGTTGTGCCGTCATTTGTAGCCGTCTGCGCCGGGACTTGAACGGGGACGGTGAGCGCAAACACAAGACCGAGCACGATAACCATACGATTGAACATCATATTGTTTTTCCCGAGTCGATGGATAAAAGATAAAAAAGATTTTCCGCTCCGACTTTGCAGGTTGCGATGGCTCCTCCCCGCCGGATCTCAACAACCCCGTGGAAAAGAGCTTCTCGAATCAGATAACGCGATCCTAACCAGTTGCTTGAATACCAGGACACTACTCCTGCGGTTTTGCTCAATGCTAGCAACCAAATCAGTCTCAAATCCCGGCGCGATCCCTAAGAGGCTAATTTACGCACAAGCCTAATTAACCGCCAAAATGGTGAGAGCCGAGAAGGAAGGCGCCACCAATGGCGCTACTCAAGGCTCTCGGATGAGGTATAAGACCTCAGCCGTATTGTCGGAGAAAAATCTCGATCCCTGAAGCAAAATCCAACACCAGCCTGATGCATCTTCGGTGGTCTCATACACGTCAAGAATTTTAACACCTAAAACTTCTTGGATTATCGATAGGTTATATTTCCATTTAATTTTGGTCCAGCCGTTCAGGGCGTTAGCTTCCTCGGAAATATCAAGGGTAGCGTCAGGAGTAGGAGGCTTGACCTCTATATCCCCGTCCACTACCCCATGAAGGAGCCGCCGTTTCTGCTCGATGGGAAGTGCCTGGAGCTTTCTAAACAGCTCCATGATTGTGTCTTTGTCCGCTGCGATTTTCTTAAATGATTGCTCGCTCTCAAAAAGCTGCTGGTAACGAGCGAGTTCGTGTTCAGCTTCGGCTAAATCCCTCTGGAAGTTCGCTCTTTCCAGGTTCAATTCATTGTTCCTGGCGTTGTATTTGTCAGGGTCAAAACTTGTCGCGTATTGTGTGTGGTCGTTGTTTGTCATCGCGGTCTTGTTGGCGGCGATGGAGGTCTTGATATTTTCTACGCGCTGCGTGGCGCGTTCCAGTTCAGGCTCAACGGAAGTGTTCACCTTGTCTTCATACTGCTTTTCCCAAACCAGACCAAGCTGGAGCGGAAGGCGTAAGCCGAAAAGGTGCTCGTCCATAATGTAAGCCGGAATAGGTGGCATGATACAAGGTTCTCTGCCCTTGATTTTAGCTGCTCGCTGGCTTTTTGCTCGCCAATAGCAGGCATAATAAGTGTGGCACTTACCAGCTTTGTTTCGTCTCGTATGTCTCAGCCGCATGGTCCCATTGCATAAACCGCAACGGAGGAGACCGTCTGCAATATACTTCTGGCTCTCGGGGTTGGGGCGTCCAGCATACTTTTCTCGAGCTTTAGCCAGCTTCGCTTGCAATCGCTCCCAATCAGTCATGGAAATGAGCGGCTCGCATTCATGGTAAACCCAATCGCTTTCGGGTTTCATCCCCAAAATCTTGCCGTCAGCATCAGTGATATGCTGGTTGACAATATAGGCGCCTGTATAACAAGGGTTGTGGAGTATCCGATGCACTACGGAATCTCCCCATTTGGTGCCAGTCCGGGTTGGGGTGTGATCTTTCTGTAGACCTTCGGTGATAGCAGGGATGGATTTATTCAAATAGATGTATTCGTGGAAAATCCTCTCCACTATCGGCTTTTCATCTTCTACGGTCTCAACTCGCAATTCTGCTTCGTTCCAGTGGTAGCCGTAAGCGGTCTTCCCTGGAAAATATTCCTTCTTTTTCCGTTTGTCATTCCGGCCACCAGCGGTGCGGTCTTTAATAGTTTCCAACTCAAATTCATAAATGCAGGCGAGAATGTTCAACAAAAGTTCCCCGGTTTTGTCCCGGCTTGAAGTGTCAATTCCGTTGTCTATGGCGATAAAGGCAATTTCCAGCTCCTTCAATTTTTCTGTATTCTGCTTCAAGTGGAGAAGGTTGCGGCCAAAACGGCTGATGTCCCAAACGATGACGGCGTCGAACTTCCGATCTTCAGCATCCGCCATTAACTCCTGGAGTGCTGGCCTTTCCATGGTTGCGCCGGAAATACCAGGCTCTCTATAGATTTTGAGGAGTTTGTATTCTTTCAACCGAGCCTGGAGTTCGATTTTCTCAGCTTGGCGCTCAAGACTGGACTTTTCAGGGCTGGCTTGGGACGACGAACTAACACGGGTGTAACCAACTGCGATTTTCATTCCCGCTCCAATCTAGGCTCAACGTCCAACGGGTGTTTCTCGATGGAGTTGTAAAGCGCTGGTTCGCTCACGGTATAACGCTTCGCCACGAAATTCTTGAGTGAACTACTTCGGAGTAATGCCACAATCTCTTCCTTGTACGGGTCAAGCCTGCTCTTCCCTGATCCTTTCTTTCTCCCCAGATTAACTCCGGCGGCGCGGCGGGCGGCAGGGCTACCACTGGGTTTCAAAATTGCCTCGACAGCCTTCTTCATGCCGTCGCCCTCTCCAGCCTCGGCGTAGCGTCGATGGAATTCTTCGACAACCAATTGTAAAGCGTCGGTTCCGTCACCCCGTAACGCTGAGCAATGAAATTCTTCCTGGACCCGTTCTTCAGCAGCGCTTCGATCTCCGGGCGGTATTTATCTAATCGGCTCTTCCCTGCGCCAGGTTTACGCCCAAGTCGCACGCCGGCAGCTTTCCTCGCGGCCAATGCCTCCTTTGTACGAAGACTGATCAGATCTCGCTCGATTTCTGTGAACATTCCGAGCATGTAGAGGACCACCTTGGACTCGATGCCGCCGTTAATGTTCCAGCCGCCCTTGATAGCGTGGACGGCGATATCATTCTTCTTGCAGTACTCGACGATCTGAATTATCTGGCCAAGGGAACGAGCGAGACGGGAAATCTCAGGAGTGATTACGACATCGCCGGGCTGAAGTTGATGGAGAACTTGTCCCAACTCGCGTTCTTTCCAAGGCACGGTGCCCGAAACGGTCTCTTCCACAAATTCTACGGGGACCAGACGCTTTTCATTCGCAAAACGCAAGATTTCTGCTTGGCAGTTCTCCAGGTCTTGTTCAGTTGTGCTTACTCTCAGGTAGCCAATTACGCGCATTTTTATACTCCTTCGGAAAAGAACTGCTGATCGACTGATACTGACTTCCTTATACGCATTTTTATATTAATATATTGTGAAGGATATCACAAGAACAAAATTAGGTGAAAACCTAGGAATTTTAGATATATGTATAGTAGCAGACAATCGATTTCAACTGAGTATAAATGCTTGTGTGAATGTTCGTATTCTATATAAACAAACGGAAGTTTTAAATTTTGATATCGGCCAGGACGCCCTCAATGTAGCTTCCAGTTTGTGAAATTGGGATCTTATCTTCCTGCTGCATTGGTAGTACTAAAGCACGCCAGTTCAATGCGCATTTAAACTTCTTGATATGGGGGAGATTTGACTTGGCGCAAGCTGGCCTCGAATTTTTGCGCAGGGGTAATTTTCAAACTTAAAAGATGATTTTATAATGTCCTCCTCCATGACAGCACCATCCCTTCTGGGGCACCGCACTTATGTCCATTTTGGCTCTTCGGTCTTGCGTTTTTGCAGCATGTGTGATTATGCTTTAAGGACCAGATCCGGTCAGTAACTTTGTGAATTCAATAACTGTTGGCGATGAGAACGAGCATCAGGTTCAGGAATGGCAGATCCCAATCCCATGGTCCAGGTTCATGCGCTCTCTACAGCCTTTCCATCAGGGATGCCTGGATTTGTTGAATCTTTATTAAGTGAAATGTTCATCGCGGCAAACAAAGGAGCGACCGATGTTTTGCACAAGCTGTGGATTCCAACTTATTGACTCACCTAAATTCTGCCCTGGCTGTGGCACGAAAGTTGGCTCGGCGAACCAAACTCCTCCAGAGGGTAAAAAACCAGTATCCTCAAAACCAGCATCCCCAGAATGGAAGATAGTCATCGACGTTGAAAATTCAGAAAGGACACTCCTGACCGTTGCCCTCGATGAAGAAGACTTCAGAAAGGTTTCAATGGTCCAGACAGTAGTCAAAAATGTGCCGAAACTACTGTCTCAAGAAGCTGTCGAAAAAGCAGAGTTGGAGTTGGTAGGAGAAGACCAGCCAGAGCACTCTGCAGTTCGCGTGTCGGAAGCGCTTCTCAACTATTTGCCTTTAGCCTATCAACGTTTAGCGATCAACCAATTACCATGGCCACGCCTTCGCTTCGTTATTCCGGTGTTGGCATTTCTTGTAGGGGTTTTAAGCAATACCCTATCGCCTATGGGCCATGAGAAGGTATTCGGACTCCAGCGAACAATTCATATTTTCGTGAACCCAGTTATGCTGCTCTTTCTCTGGAATGTAGTGGTAGTTTGTTTTTTCATAATCTTTCATCGTCGGGCTGACGCTCTCCTAGATAGCAAATCTTCATCGCAAGCAACTATACCGTCTCGGCGGAAGGAATGTAATATGGCGGAGCCTGATTTTCCACTTGTGGTTCAGATTGTATTAAGGCCATTATTGAGGCTGTGGGCGATTTTCGTAGAGTTGCCAATAGTCCATGAAATCGTAACGACGGCAGCCCATGCGCGAGTTGCACGCCTATTTCTATCCCGTTACTTCCGAGCGTTTCGGCAACCTATAGTTGCACGGATTGAAACGATTGTAAATATCTCGGCGATTTGCCTTGCTGCCGGGGCTATTGCTGGAATGTATGTTCAGGCGGTTATGTGGGACTACTCCGTCTATTGGGAGAGTACGCTGATTCATTCTCCTGAATACCGCCTGATGATTGCGAAGATTCTTTTCTGGCCCGCAGCTATTTTACTCGGTCAAAATTTCCCGAACACCCAAATAATCACCGCTATGGCGCAAGGTACGGGGGTAAGCGGATCGATGTGGATTCATGTGTTCGCCATCACTGCGATGGCTTATATATTTTTCCCCCGTTTGCTGTTGATCTATAGAACTGTCTCGGAAACGCGCAGGTTATCTGCTGCCGTAAATACGATTACGATCGATTTCCTTTGTCTCCGAGAGCAGGAAGATTCGGTGTTCACTGATGATAAAAAAAGCTACCCGCCACCCCATGAACCTTTACCGAGAAACATACTCGACTACTTTGCGCTAGCCTGGATTTCCACGGAGCTGAATTCACCTAACACGGCTCTTTTTTTGGCGGCCTTACGCACTCATGCGCAGAGGACGCTGGTTCCACCAGGGGATCTTCACCGGCGAATCCAGGAGTCCTGAAGCGCTGATGATCGGCAGGTGAGCGCGGCGATGGAATCGCACGTGAACCTCGCTTTCAGAGATCGTCACATCGGCTGGAGTATCAACGAGGTCACGGAAGATCTGTCGCGCCTGGGCATCGGCGTAGCCGCGCATGCGCCGTGCGAACAGGCGGTAAAGCCCGCTGGCGATCACCAACAGTGCCATGTCAAAGTCGACCTTGAGGCCGACGGCAGACGAGAGCGCGTCCATATGGAAAAAGCGCACGGCGTCAGAAAGCGCGTTCTCGATAAGCATGCGCTGTGCGTATCGTGTGATGAGCTTAGCGTGGGTGGTTTGCCGATCGTTGGTCAGCAGGATCGTGGGGTCTTCGTGACCGAGGTCGAGGATGAATAACTGGCGTAGCGTCGCGCCGGCAAGTTCGACCTGCTGCTCGAATACGCGCGGCGTCTTGTATTTTCGTGCCGGTACGTCCAATCGGACGCGACGCCAGGCCGAAGGCGCCAGGTCCTGAATTTCTGTCAGCAGGCTGGCAGAGCGTCGCCTCAGCGTCATGAATGTAATCCCTAGCTCATCGAGTCGCGTAAGGTTCGCATATGTCGTGAGTCGCGAATCGAACACTAAGTGGCGTGGATTCTCGCCGTGATGTTTCTTCCAGAATTCGACGAAACGGAAGATTTCCTCGGCTTCTTCACCCTTTCGCAAATCGGCGTTCGAGTAGCAAAAAGCACGTCCATCCGCGTCCTGTGCAAGGAAGGCGAGCACGGCCGGCTGCGCTCGGCTGCGCATTGAAACGTAATGGTTTTCGACCTGCGAGTCTTCGCCATAATAGGGCACTGAATGGAAATCGAGATTGAACGAAGCGCCCGCAAAGAGTTTATCTTGCGCAACAGCTCCGTGCCAGGCAGCCAAGAGGCTCGTGGTCTTGGCGTGACTCACCCGCGAAGAATATTCCGACAGGTAGCTCTTCTTAAAGATCGCGTTGAGCCCACAGAAGAGCGCCAAACCTGGGTCGGCGACAAGTGCCATGACGTGGCTTTTACGTTCGATTGACCACAATTTAAGCGCCAGTGCTGCGCGTAGGGCGTGCTCCGGAGGGATCATCGCCGACCCGGGCAGCTTGGTCGCGCCGGCCAGATCCTCGACGCCCAGGCGTACCATATCGGGTAAGAATAAGAACAGCCCGCCGCAACTTGTTGTGAACTGCGTTCCGGGCGTAAGCGTGAACGTTCGCGCGTCGGCCACCGGCTCCGCGGTAGGTGTCGGCCCCGCCGCCGATCGCTCTTCATCCAAACGCCTTGGCAGCGGCGCGAAACCTTCGGCCCGCAAAACTTCACGTATGGCGGTCGGACTCAAGGGCATCTTGCGTTCCGTGAGGACCTCGGCAATCTCGTAGACCGAGTGGTTCTGTTTGCGTAGGGTAATGATCAGATCGTGCGCCTTGGATTTGCGCGGCTGCTCGCGCGGTCCCGGAGTCGGCGAAGCGAAGAACTGCGGGTCGGGATCGCGCCGAAATGCGTGGCAGAGCACGCGAAACGACCCTGCGCTATAGCCGAAGTCGCGTGCAACTTCATGCGACGGCCGGTCTTCGAGGAAGAAGGCGCGCAGGGCCTCGTACATGCGTTGGCGCGGATGCGAGGGTACCGCGAAATAGCGCCGGATCTCCGTTAGGTCTTTTGGTGCGCCGATGCCCACACAAACATCTTGCTACATACAACCCATAGCTGTCAATGGGTTTTTACACCACAATCCCTTGTGGTCGACGCAGAGTTGATGGATATTAGCTTTTTCAGGCCTCGAGCGGTTCTCTTGCGTGTACCTGACGATCACGCTTGCCGACCACAAGCATGACAGAAAGCCCGTTTAGGCGCACCAAAGTGCCTAACGCCTCCCAGGGGAAAAGCGGTACATTCGAGCCAGCTGGCCGTTAGGTCAGACCCGTGCCGTGGAAATCCAGGCTAGTGTCCTGAGTCGGAAGTTCGCTTACGAAATCTCACTCG
>PLSV01000308.1 GCA_003165235.1 Syntrophobacteraceae bacterium | reverse complement strand
ATCGCAACTTTCCCGTCTGATGGAGTATATGAGGTTTCCTGGTGAGCGAGGATACGATCAACAAGAGCGGTTTTTATGCTCCCGTCAGAGTCCGTTTCGCAGACACTGATCTTCAAGGTCACGTGTTTTTTGCCAATTACTTGACGTACTGTGATGAAGGCTTCATGGCCTATTTGGAGAGATTAGGATACGGGTGGCGCAAACTGGGAACCATGGGACTTGAGCTCTATTATGTTGAGTGCAGTTGCCAGTTCAAAAGAAAGGCTTTTTTTGGGGATCTCATTCATGTGAACACCCGCATTGTAAATTTTGGCAAAAGCAGCATGACAGTAGAAGCGCTGATATCTACAAGTCACAGCGATGACATCGTCGCTGTTGGTCGAATTGCGGTGGTCATGGCGTCAACGCAAACGGGCAAATCTACTCCGATTCCCGCCGAGTTTATAGAAGCTGTAAAGAAATTTGAAAATCTGTAAACTGCTGAAGCCATATGGGTCCCAACGTGAGTTGTCACCTGAGAACCTTCTCTCCGATTCTCTTAGCCCATTAAGCGGATTTTAAACTTTGTCGTGTCAAAGTGTTGCCAGGACTCACGGGAGTCTCGAGCTGAAATAGGCAATTTTCCACATGTGAGGCGTCTTATGACGAAGAGAATAACGGATTGCTCTCAGTTGAACAGCCGGAAATTACCCGAAGACTCGTATTACGAGCGTCGCGCTCTCTTAAAATCAATGAATCTTGACGACGAGGATCTGAACCGGCCTTTCATTGCGGTAGCTAATTCCTGGAGTGAATTTGTCCCCGGCCATTACCACCTTCGAAAAGTGGCCGAAGCCGTAAAAATAGGCATTTGGCAGGCTGGCGGGCTGCCCCTTGAATTCAATCACATTGCGCCTTGTGATGGCCTGGCGGACGGCACGGTTGGTATGCATTGGATTTTGCCCAGCCGTGACATTATAGCGGCCTCTATCGAAATGATGATCCAATCTCAGCGGGTGGATGGGATTGTCGCGCTTTCGACTTGTGACAAAATCGTTCCTGCTCAATTGATGGCCCTGGTTAGGATAAATCTTCCGGCGATTATGGTCACAGGAGGAGCGATGCTCTCGGGGAGGTTTAAGGAGGAGCGAATTCAGGCTCATCACATCAACGAAATGTACCCGCTATGGAAGCAGAAAAAGATAACGGAATCCGAATTCAAGCAGGTGGAGGACAATGCGTGCCCCACTTGCGGCGCCTGTTGCACCATGGGAACGGCCAATACCATGTGCTGTATGACTGAAGCCATGGGCATGTCCCTTCCAGGCAATGCAACCCAATTGGCTGTTCATGCCTCGCTTTATAGAACTGCCAGAGCAGCGGGCAGGAAGATCATTGATCTCGTTGCGAAGGATATTCGGCCGAAGGACATTGTGAGCGAAGGTGCGATGAAAAACGCTATGATGGTGCACTCTGCCACAGGAGGATCAACCAATGCAGTCATACACGTGCCTGCCATATTGCATGAATTGGGGATTGAAATTCCTCTGAGCGTTTGGAATGAGATAAGCAGAAAGGCGCCACAATTGGTTAATGTAACTGCTGGGTCTCCTTACACCATGGAGGATTTCTCTCGGGCAGGCGGGGTCCAGGCGGTAATGAATGAATTGAAATCCATTTTGGCCCTCGACGCCCTTACCTGCACGGCTGATTCAGTTCGGCAAAACCTCCAGGTTGCACAAAAGTCGGATTCCAAAGTGATTCGGTCATTCGAAGATCCGATTTATCCGGAAGGCTCCATCGCCGTGCTTTACGGTAACCTTGCCAGCAAAGGCGCCGTAGTTAAACAGACCGCCGTGGCGCCCAACATGCTCACCCATCGGGGGCCTGCAAAAGTGTTCGATGGCGAAGATCAGGCAAAAGAAGCTTTAATGGCGCACCGCATAGAATCAGGCGATGTGGTGATCATCCGTTATGAAGGGCCCAAAGGGGGACCCGGAATGCGGGAAATGTACACTTTTCAGAGCATTCTCTGCGGCATGGGCTTGGACAACTCTGTGGCTTTGATCACTGACGGGCGTTTCTCCGGGTGGAATCGGGGCCCCGCCATAGGGCATGTTGCTCCGGAAGCGGCGGATGGGGGTGCTCTCGCCGTCCTCAAAGACGGCGACCTCATTGCCTATGACATCCCCAAACGTAAGTTAGATGTTGAATTGAGTTATTCTGAGATTCAAGAAAGATCTGCTAATGTAAAACCGCCAGCGCCCAAGTTTAAGGGAGGCTTTCTCGGTGAAATCTACACTAGACTGGTGGATTCGGTTGATAAGGGCGCAATTCTGAAACCACTGTAGTCCGAGCTTGTAGTATGCTGAAATTACCTATTCTGGGGAGATAATGGATGGAAAATATCAAGGGGTTGATGGAAAAGTACGGAATTCCCTCAAGGGACTTGGGCGAGCTGCCGGATTCCAGCCTTGCCTTTCCGGACGGAACGCATTATCGCATCGAGATCGCAGGCATCGAAAGGCCTTCCACCTTCGAAGCTATGCTGGGCGCAATTGAGGAGTTTGAGACCCCAGTCCACAGGGCAATATGTGCGGTCGGAGGCGCCACCTCCCTGACTTTTGCTGAAATTGAGCAGTTTGCTCGACTGGGAAAGGATCACAGCATTGAGGTGATTATGACCCCTGCCCTCTCTCGATCGTGGGACACAGGGCGCCAGCTTGCTACCCCCGAGGGATATGTGTCCGGCCTCAGGATCAGGGGCTCAGACAATCTGCGATACGTTTTGGCGGATATTTATCGATGCATCGAGGCCGGTATCAGGGGGTTCCTGGTTGTAGATGAAGGTCTCTTGCGGCTGTTATGTCAGATGCGACAAGGAGGTGATTTACCCTCGGACGCCAAATTTAAAGTGTCCGTTTTTGCAGGACATGGAAGTGCAGCGGGGGCTCTGCTCCTGGAAGAAATCGGCGCCGATACGTTCAATCCTCTTGCAGACTTAACCCTGCCAATGCTCGCGTCGATCCGAAGAGCCGTAAGAATGCCCCTTGATCTCTACGTGAGCCTGGTTGACGCAATGGGGGGCTTCAACCGGTCTTGGGAAGCGGCTGAAATGGCGAGAGTCGCAGCGCCCTGCTATTTCAAGATTGAGCCCGGCGTCTCCGAAGCGGCACTTTACAAGCCCTATGTCAGGGATGATTTTCATCAATTTCTCGTTAGAGAAAAAGTGAAGATGGCCAAAATCCTGGTTGAACTGGTGCAAAGAACGAATAAAAGCATCAAATGCGCACAACAGGGAAAAATAGGCTGACCGCGACACTGCATGGGTCCTTCCGCATTCCTACACCCCCTCTCATTGCTCACAGCGCAGGATTGCGGGGCGGGGGCATGTAGCCCCAGACCGCCTAATCCCAGGTTATAGGAGTCGGGAAGCTTCAGACCTCTTAAATCGGAGAGACATTTACATTAAAGCAACCCGGGGGCAGGATCTGATCCTGCCCCCGGTTCGGATAATTCAATTTCTGGCGGAACCCGTTGCCGCATTTGGCATACTCGGCACCGAATCCCGAATCAATAAGCTCGTTACCGAATTCCCGGGCGCCTGTTCCTACTGCCTGCTCAGCATGGTCAACCCCTGGCGCAGGATCGAGAACCCTTCTTACAGCGAACGGTTATGACGATCTGAACGGACAGCTCGCCCAGATGGATGATCTGATCGCCAAGAAAGTCGATCTGATCCTTCTTGCGCCGA
>PLSV01000361.1 GCA_003165235.1 Syntrophobacteraceae bacterium | reverse complement strand
GCTACGGGATGATAGACGGAGACAGCGCATCGAGCACGGAATACTATGTCCTTGTCAGCGCGATAGGCGAGGTGCCGTTGAAGCAGGGCATCGCCGTGACAGGATCGGTCAGCCAGAAGGGCGAGATTCAGCCGATCGGGGGAGTGAACTACAAGATAAAAGGCTTTTTCGACATCTGCAAAGCCAAAGGTCTCACCGGCGATCAGGGCGTAATTATTCCGGACAAGAACATCCGCAACCTGATGCTTGACCAGGAAGTGGTCGATGCAGTCGCCGAGGGCAAATTCCACATCTGGCCCGTCAAGACCGTTGAAGAAGGTCTTAAAATCCTTACGGGAATGGATGCAGGCGCACTGCAGGAAGATGGAACTTATCCGGAGGGCACCCTCTACAGGAAGGTTGACGACAGGCTGAAAGAGATTTCTGAAATCGTGCGCAAGTTCTCCAAGGATTTGGAAGCCGACGGCAAGAAGTCCGAAGAGGATGAAGGTCCGAGCTGCCCTCACTGCGGGCATTAAAGAAGCCGATCTCCCATGGATCTTTTTCCAAGCCTGGTGATCGCGGAATGAATCCCAAAGGGCGGCCGATCGCCGCCCTTTTTTTGGCGCCTTATGGCAAGCCTCAAACAGCCTCTGATCTGGATTATCGACGGCAATCACTGGGAGAGAGTAAACATACGGGCCGTTTTGATCGAGCGAGGCTGCGAGGTGGAAGGCTTTGAGAGCATCTTCCACGCCGTTGTCACGCGCTGCCGGGAAATTGTCGAAAAGCCTGCCGCAATCGTTCTCGAAATCAAAAACCTTGCATATCAAAGCCGGGAATTGGGCGACCTTGTCCGTATCGGAGCGCCTGTCATTTTGCTTACCGGCGTCTATGAAGGCAGCATGTTAGCCGATGAACACAAGTGGGCGGCAGTTCTGCGGAGGCCTTTCACCATAGGGCAGGTCGCACAGACCGTCGAGCGCCATGCAGTTAAATCCAATTGATTGAGGCGCCAGGCCTCCCGCAAACGCCCCGTCTCTGGTCAGGGATAGCGTCGAGAATGGCGGCGGTCGGCCTGCCCGCTACGCGCTCACACGACGCAGGGTGGTTATTTTTTTCGGTAGGGTGCTATATAAGTCTATCATACGAAGATGGGAGCAAACGTGAACAACGCATTGGCCCTTTCTATTCTTGTCGTCGATGATGAACCCAATATCCGGAAGACCCTCAGTATCTCCCTGGAGGCCGAGGGTCATCATGTCACCCCTGTAAGCAATCCTAAAGATGCGTTGACTGAGGCCAACGGGCGCTATTTCGACCTTGCCCTGGTGGATCTCCGCCTGGGTTCGGAGTCGGGAATAGACCTGATCGGCAATCTGCTGACGATCTGCCCGTGGATTAAGTGCATCGTTATTACGGCTTATGCTTCAATTGATACCGCTGTCGAAGCAATGCGGCGCGGTGCCTTTGATTACCTGCCCAAGCCATTCACTCACGATCAGGTATCGGTTCTTGTCAGCAAGGTTTCGGAGGTCAGGACCCTGGAGCAAAAGGTGGCCTTGCTTCAGGAAAGACTAAGAGAATCCGTTCCCGAGGCGGTTGTAGAGAGCCGGAGTCCGGCCATGCAGCGAGCTTTGGCCATGGCGCGGCAAGTGGCGGACAGCGGCGCCACCATCCTTATCCGTGGTGAAAGCGGGACCGGCAAGACCATTCTCGCTCATGCAATCCACTCCTGGAGTGGTCGCTCGTCAAAACCCTTCGGGACTGTATCGTGTCCTTCACTCTCGGCCGAGCTGCTTGAAAGCGAGCTTTTCGGCCATGCGAAAGGTTCTTTTACCGGTGCTTTGCGCGATTATCCCGGACGCATCGCCGCTTGCGAAGGGGGGACCCTTTTTTTGGATGAAATTGGCGATTTGCCCATGTCCATCCAGGCGAAGCTGCTTCGGGTCCTTCAGGAAAAGGTCTATGAGCGTGTAGGCGACCTGGAAACCAGGAAAGCCAATGTGAGAATCATTACGGCGACCAATATCGACCTCGAATCGGCAATAAAGGCGGGGAGGTTTCGCGAGGACCTTTTCTACAGGCTTGATGTCGTCGAGATTGTGATCCCTCCGCTTCGAGAGCGCCGGGAGGACATCGCCCCGCTGGCCGAGGGCCTGCTGGCTTTTTTCGCCAGGCAGAATCACCGGCGGATACTGCGATTTACGGAGGAGGCGTGCGAAGCCCTCAAAAATTACCAGTGGCCCGGTAATGTGAGGGAACTGCGCAACGCAATCGAACGTGCGGTCCTGCTATGCACAGAAGACAGCCTGGGAATTCATCACTTTTCGATAAAGCTCAAGCCCCTGGAGCGCATGCCCGGCGCCGGCGACCTGGTGACCATGGACGAGCTTGAAAGAACGCACATTCGACGCGTACTGGCTTCGAGCAGATCCATTGAAGAAGCTTGCCGGATTTTGGGAATGGATTCCGTGACCCTTTGGCGGAAACGAAAGAAATATGGGTTGTAGATTTGACATTTCATTTTGAAATGTCCTTAACGAGCTTATCCTTCAATTTGAAATCTTCCAGGTTGTCCCACCCGGTAATCTTTTAGCTAATCTATTGAATTTGCATAATTTAGTTTTATTTTCCCATTGGCACGTGATTTGCCATACCGGGTTGAGGAAGGGTAGTGAGCATGAGCCTAAAAACGAAACTGATCCTGGCTTCCTGCGGTCCACTTCTGATTCTTCTGGTGGTGGGCCTCATAAGCATCAGGACCATCACGCAATCGAGCAAGGCGCTCGAGCGGATTTTCAGGGAAAACTACGACAGTGTAGCCGCCGGGCTGGCGATGAAGCAGGCAATCCTGGAAATTGAGCGTGGCGTTGGACCACTTCTTTACGAAAGCAGTGCTGACAAAGCGATTATTGACTCTGCGGTTCTAAGGTTTTCGCAAAGCCTGAAATTCCAGCAGGGCAATGTCACTCTGCCCGGCGAACAGGAACTAACGAATAAGCTGACGGAATACTGGAAGATTTACAGGAGCCAACTGGAAACTTTTGTTCAAATGCAGGAGAGCGGCGCCGCGCGCCGGGATTCTTACAAGACGGGACTGCTGCCGCAGGCGGACGCGGTTCTCGATGCTGCGCAGCAGATAATCGACATCAACTTGAACAATATGATCTCCACCGACGGCCAGGTACGGCAGCAGGCGGCAGAAACCAATCGCGACGTAATCGCGCTGGTGCTGGCGGGAATAGTGCTGGCGGTGATATTCGTTATCATTATAGGACCGTCCATGCTAAGGCCGATCTCCTACCTCACCCGTTCTGTGAAAGAGATTCAGCAGGGAAACCTCGATCTTGTAGTAAAGGCCAGGTCGGGAGATGAAATCGGGCAACTGGCTTCCGCTTTCAACGATATGACAAGGAGCCTGCGTGAATTCAGACGAACGAACCGCGCGCGGCTGATTCGCACCCAGAAGGCGACGCTGTCGGCGCTTAACTCTATTTCAGACGCTGTCATTATCTGCAATCCGGAGGGCATCATCGAGCTTGCAAACGATACGGCCCAGCGCCTGTTTGCGCTCAAGGCAGGCACGACTATTCAATCGGTCGAAAACGACCGGATGGGAGAACTATTTGAGCGTGCGCGCCACGAGATGCGCCCCATCCGCCTGAAAACCTATGATTGGGCTATCCAGGTTTTCAAGGATGGCGAGGAACATTTTTTTTTACCGGAGGCGGTCCCAATACTGGACGAGGAAAGACGGCTCATCGGCGTGACGCTCATTCTCTCGGATGTGACAAGGCTGCGCAAGCTCGATGAAGTAAAAAGCGGTCTCATTTCGACTGTTTCACATGAACTGAAGACCCCTCTGACTTCCATTAGACTTGCAGCCCATGCGCTTTTGAATGAAAAACTCGGTCCGCTTACTCCCAAACAGGCCGAACTTGTCATTGCCGCTCGAGATGACAGCGACCGGCTCTATCGTATCATTGAGAACCTGCTGGACATCGGTCAACTGGAGTCGGGAATGTCCACCGTCGAGCTTGTTCCGGTGAGCCCCGAGCAGGTCCTCCTCAACGTTGTGGAGGAGATGAGGCCTTCATACGTGGATCGGGGAGTTTCCCTCGTACTCGACCTGCCTGCAGATATCCCCCAGGTCCTTGCTGACAGGTTGAGACTGGAGATTGTCTTTACCAACCTTCTTAGCAATGGTTTGAAATTTACCCTTCCGGGGGGAGAAGTCAAAGTATCGGCGCGCCTGGACAAGGGCGCGGTGCTTTTTGCCGTTGAGGATACCGGATCGGGAATACCTAAGGAGTCCCTTCCGCATATTTTTGAAAAGTTTTTCAAGGCGCCCGGCCGCGGCGGGCAACAGAGCAACACCGGACTGGGTTTGGCCATTGTCAAGGAAATCATAGAAGCCCACGGCAGCAGGGTGGAGGTGAGCAGCACTCCTGGGGAAGGCACGAAATTTACTTTTACGCTTGCCGCCGCCGGCAGGGTTTCAAGCGAGATGAGGGCCTTATGATGGACAGGGCTGCGCCGGCCGGACAAGAATGCAGATGGGAAAGACGCCAAGATACGATTTAAGAACTCTTCTCGAAAGGAGGGATAACAGATGGATCCGCAAAATCCGGCAACCTGGCTGCCTGGAATGTTTTTCCTGGGCATAGGGGTGATGGTGCTTTGTATTCTGTTCGTGAAAGCTTGCGAAAAAATTTAGGGGCATTAGGGGCAAAGGAGTTCAATCGATGATTTACATTACGGCGGCTGTTGCAGTTTTTCTTTTTGTTTATCTGACTGTGGCCATGATACGGCCGGAATGGTTCTAGGCAAGCGCCGGCGATTTACCGATATTGAAAGGAAAAACAAATGACGTTTATTCAAATATGGTTACTTCCCTTAGCGCTCCTTGTAACGGCCACTGTCATTGCTTTCCCGTTGAGCCGTTACATGGCGTGGATTATGGACGGAAAATACCGCCCTTGGGCGGTTTTCCGCTGGTTCGAACAGCGTCTGGACAGCGGTGAACAAAACTGGAAACAGTATCTATTCGCGCTGCTCCTGTTCAATACCCTGATGTTTGTGTACACCTTCCTGGTTCTGGCGGTCCAGCCTTATACCCCGCTAAACCCAAGAGGGCTTACGATGCTGGCGCCGAGCACCATTTTTAACAGCGTCGCCTCATTCATTACGAACACCAACCTCCAGCATTATTCGGGGGACCAGCACCTGTCGAACTTCAGCCAGATTTTTTTCGGGATTTTTAATCTTTTTTTCTCGGCGGCTGTAGGCCTGTGCGCGCTGGTTGCCATCATCCGCGCCCTGCGGGGCCAATCAAAGGTCGGCAACTTCTTCGTCGATATGTGGCGGGTTGTGGTCTACATGTTCGTGCCNNGATGTCACGACGGTTGAAGCGGGGGCGATGGGCATGACCGACACAGGCGAGGCGAAACCGCAGACGATTATCGTGGGGCCGGTCGCGGCCTGGGAATCTATGAAAATGCTGGGCACCAACGGGGGCGGGTTCTATGGTATGAACTCGGCGCATCCGTTCGAAAATCCGACGGGTTTGTCGAATTTCTTCAACACCTATGCGATGATGATGTTCCCGTTTGCCCTGGTTTTGATGTTCGGTCGAATGCTGAAAAGGTTCCGGCACTCCCTTGTGGTTTTTTCTGTCATGATGGTCATGATGGCCGGCACAGTCGTATGGTCGATCTATTTCGATACTCTCAAGCCTAATCCAGGACTAACCGGACAAGCTGTGGAACAGAAGTTAGAAGTACCCAGTGCGGCAAGTCCGGGTGGAAAGCTTACGGTGAGTTTTCCGGCAGTACCGAGCCTGCCGGTGGAGCAGCATCTGGGTAATCTCGAGGGCAAGGAAATGCGTTTCGGCACTTCGGCCGGCGCAACTTTTGACGCTTTGACCACCGACGTGACATGCGGCGCCGTAAATGCCGAGGAGGACAGCCTGAACCCGGTAGCCGCACTTTCGCCCATGGCTGGAATGTGGCTCAACTGCGTATTCGGCGGAAAAGGCGTGGGCATGATAAACATGTTGACTTTCATCATCGTCGGGATCTTCATCGCAGGCATGATGGTGGGAAGAACGCCGGAATATCTCGGGAAGAAAATCGGCGCCCGCGAGGTGACATTTGCAATGATCGCCATCCTGGTTCATCCCGTCTTTATTCTGTGGCCCACGGGGCTTTTTGCCGGGACAACCTTGGGGATGCAGGCGATAAGCAACGCCGGCGCGCACGGCTTCTCGCAAATCCTTTACCAGTTCTCTTCGGCTACGGCTAATAACGGTTCTGCATTCGACGGCCTGGGGGTCACCTACGGGTTCTGGAATGCGGTGAACCCAGGGCCGAGCGCCGCTGCGTTCGACATTGCAGCCGGCCTGTGCATGCTTTTTGGCCGTTATCTTCCGATCATTGCCCCCGTGGCGCTGGCGGCGTCCCTGGGGGCCAAGAAATCTAGCCCGTTTGGCCTTGGCACGCTTCGGGATGACACCACAACGTTCGGTTTTCTTCTACTGGGGACCGTTGTTATTATCGGCGCTTTGCTCTTTTTGCCTGCTGCCGTGCTGGGACCTGTAGCGGAGCACTTCGGGCCGATGCCTTTTGGGGGATAACGCTCAGGAGCGCTGACGAAAACCGATACCAGGATACGGCGTCAAAAAGACTCACTCAAAGGAGTTCCAGATATGAGCAAGGAAGTTCCAGATTTTGAAATACCTGTAGGGGAGGCTCGTCCTGGTCCGGAGCCGTTTCAGCCGATTCGCCGGGTGAGAGCGCGGAAGCTGCTGGAAAAGGAGACCGCAAAGGTCGCCTTGAAGCAGGCGTTTGTTATGCTGCGGCCCGACCTCCAGTGGAATAATCCCGTCATGTTCGTAGTTCTGGTCGGGGCTGTGCTCACCCTTCTGTATATTGTCGAAGCTGCGTGGGGCGGCGCCGCGAGCGTGGTGTCCATTAGTTACTTTATAGCTCTTGATGTATGGCTTTTTTTGACGGTGCTGTTCGCGAATTTCGCCACCGCCCTTGCTGAGGCCCGCGGTAAGGCCCAGGCTGAATCGCTCAAAAAAGCGCGTTACGACACTCTCGCCTACCGCCTGAACGCAAAAGGCGTTATCGAAGAAGTTTCCTCGTCGGTTCTAAGACAGGGTGACCGGCTCGTAGTGAAAGCGGGACAGACAATTCCCGGGGACGGAGAAATCATCGAGGGAATTGCCTCGGTTGACGAATCAGCGATCACCGGGGAATCTGCGCCGGTAATTCGTGAAGCGGGCGGTGACCGGTCTGGAGTTACCGGAGGCACAGTCGTACTCTCGGACCGTATCGTGATCGAGATTACGAGCAGCGCCGGGGAATCCTTTCTGGACCGGATGATTGCTTTGGTCGAAGGCGCCATCCGCCAGCGCTCCCCAAACGAGATCGCGCTTACCCTCGTCCTTTCAGCCTTTACACTGATCTTTCTCATCGTGGTGATCCCTCTTTTGCCGATGGCCCGGAATGCCGAGCTATACATGCAGAGCTACCTGGGCATTCAAGAGCCCGTGAAAAGTCTCGGAACAGACGTCCCAACCCTTATCGCCCTTCTTGTGTGCCTCATTCCCACCACTATCGGAGCACTGCTCGCAGCGATCGGCATAGCGGGCATGGACCGCGCTCTTCAGGCCAATATCATCGCCAAGAGCGGCAAGGCGGTGGAATTGGCGGGTGATATCGACGTCGTGCTGCTCGATAAGACTGGAACCATCACCATAGGCAACAGGAACGCGACCACATTCCTGCCGGTCGGAAAATACTCGGCCTCCGACGTGGGACGGCTTGCCGCACTGGCTTCCGCCGCCGACGCCACCCCGGAGGGGAAAAGCATAGTGCAGTTATTCGAAAGAGATAGCTCGGGCCCGATAGATGTGCCGCCGGAGGCCAGGTTCATTGCATTTACGGCGCAAACACGCATGAGTGGAATCGATCTACCCGGTGGCAGACAAATAAGGAAAGGCGCACCGGACGCTATTGTAAAATTTGTCAGCGGTTTAAGCGGCGGCAGCGCGCCCACCGAACTCGGTTCGCTGGTCAATAGGGTGGCGTCCCAGGGCGCTACGCCCCTGGCCGTCGCTGACGGCCCCAATATCGTAGGCCTGATCGTTCTTGAGGATATTCTTAAACCGCACATGTCGGAACGTTTCGAACGATTGCGAAAAATGGGGCTTCGGACCGTAATGATTACCGGCGACAATCCGCTTACGGCGGCAACGATAGCAAAAAGGGCGGGAGTAGACGACTTTCTGGCCGAAGCGACGCCTGAGACAAAGCTTGCCTACATCAAAAAGGAGCAGATGGGGGGAAAACTGGTTGCAATGATGGGTGACGGCACAAATGACGCCCCGGCTCTTGCGCAGGCGGACGTCGCGCTGGCCATGAACGCCGGAACCCAGGCGGCCAAGGAAGCCGCCAACATGGTTGACCTGGACAGCGATCCTACGAAGCTGATCGAAGTAGTGGAAGTCGGAAAACAGCTCCTCGTGACTCGAGGCTCGCTTACGACCTTTTCCATTGCAAACGACGTGGCGAAATATTTCGCCATTATTCCAGCGCTGTTTGCCGGGACGCTGCCGTGGCTCAAGGTGGTAGACATTATGAACCTTCATTCGCCGACATCGGCCATCCTTTCGGCTGTTATCTTCAATGCGTTAATTATTCCAGCGCTGATCCCGGTTGCACTAAAGGGCGTCCGCTATCGACCGCTGGGCGCGGATGCCTTGCTGCGCAGAAACATGCTTGTATGGGGTCTTGGAGGCGTTATTTTGCCGTTCATCGGCATCAAACTGATCGACGTGGTAATGGCGGCTTTGCACCTGGTCAGTTGAAAACATGAGTCCCAGGAGACGCGGACATGATGAAATATCTTTCTAAAAGCGTTCTGCTCTTAATATTCGGTGTGGTCATCACCTGCATTATTTATCCATTGGTGCTGTGGGTGATCGGACAAACTTTGTTCCCTCTCCAGGCGAACGGCAGCATTCTGAAAGGACCTGACGGAAAACCTGTTGGATCGAAGCTGATCGCGCAGCCTTTTACAAAAGATGAATACTTTCAACCCCGGCCCTCCGCTGCGTCTTACGACGCCTCCGCCTCGGCTTCCTCCAGCCTTGCGGCATCGAACTATGGCCTGCGGGACAGGGTTGCCCGGTCGCTCGGACCTATTGTGACGTACAGGAGCGGGCCGAAGGCCGGAAAACCGGTTGCTCCGGACGTGGAGAGCTGGTTTGCGGCGGATACATTCCAGGGTAAACCGCAGATCGTCGCCCAGTGGGCAGACCTGCACAATTCCCTTGCCCAGGCTTGGGTAAAAACGGACGCAGCCCACGGCGCCTATGTGGACCAGTGGGCAAAGGCTAATCCCGAGACGGTGGCTAAATGGATCAAGGAAAATCCTGCCACGCCCGAGCCCAAGGCCCCCGATCTGGCGGTCGCTTTCTTCGATGATTTCTCAAAGAAGAACCCCGGCAAATTCCTGTCTGCAGTGACTAAGACAGAAAACGGCAAATCGGTGACGACCTTCGACGTTGTCGATTCGGGCAGTGACATTCAATCGACCTTTTTTGAGATGTGGCGACAGGACCATCCTGATGCCGATCTTCAGGACGTGCCGGGCGATATGGTTACTGCTTCAGGTTCCGGACTCGACCCGCATATCAGCATGGACAATGCTAAGCTTCAACTGGAGCGCGTGGCGTCTAAAAGGGCGGAAGACTTGAAACGCGACCCGGCCCAGATTCAAAAGGAGATCGAGCAGATTTTGCAGGAAAATGCATCGGCGCCCTTTGGTGGACTTGCGGGTGAGAAGTTCGTAAATGTCCTCGAAGTGAACCTGGAACTCGATAAGCGATACGGAGCGCCATAATGGCGGTTGAGCTGGAGATGCGAGTGTTGGCGAAACCTGGTTGGTTCGGGTTGTCCGAAACCGGTTGGCAGGGCGCAAATGCCGTTCAGGAGGGCTGAAGATGAATCAAATCCGTGCTAAGCATACAGTTACCGGAATTGCAGGTCACCTCAAAAACGCCGGCAAACGGCCGGCCCTGCGAGCGGTCTGCGCCGGAATGGATATTCAGGGGATCAGTGTGACTCAACAGAATATTGCATTGAAGGAGAGGTTCAGTCATGCTCGGGCCATAAAGACGCATATTGCCGATCTGCCTGTGGATTTACAGCACCTTTTGGCGGAAGAGTTCGAGCGTGAGGTAGTGGCCTTCCGAGCAAAACTCGAATCCGAATATGCCGAGATCAAGAGGGGAAGCAATGAATTGGCAAATCAAAATGAACAGCTTTTCGCTCTTTTGGAGTCTTTAACTCTAACGCTGGATAATGCCGAGATAGAGGCCACTGAGTTTGCAATGCGGATGGCAGGGTTAAAGAATGAAATTGCTGCCGAAAGGGCTCGGGCAAAGGCCGGACAACGAATCAGGGAGGCGCGGCAGGAGTTGATAAGAGTGGAGCACAGACTGGACGGCCCTTTTGCGGAGTCAGGTGGTGGGGCTTAAGCGGCGGAGACTTTGCAGACTGCTGAGTTTGCTCCCGGCTGAAGGGGTGTTTGCCGGGGGGTATTGGAGATAAACGATGTCCGGATCAAAGGGGTTTGTGGAAAAAATTTTAGTCTGTGTCAGCTCTGCCCCCTCCTCTGCGGGTGTAATAAGGTACGCCCTGAAAAGGGCTGAGAGCGTGGGCGCCAAGCTGTTCGCGGTTTATGTCGAGACCCCTCGGTCCCTGCTGCTGCATGAGAAGGAGCGCGACGGCGTCATTGACAATTTGAGGGCGGCCGAGCAGCTTGGCGCCGAGACCGCAACCCTGACGGGCCGCAACATCGCTGACGAAATAGTCAGGTTCGCGCGCCTGAGGGGTATAACGAGAATAATCGCGGGAAAACCGGGGGGGCCACGTCTGAAGAGCATTCTCCTGGGCAGCCCCATAGACCGTCTGGTGAGAATCGGGGGAGAAATCGACATCGAAATTGTTCGAGGTGATCCCGCCGAACCGTTTCAGGCTGCGTACAGGGTTCGATCACGGGAATTTCCATGGTCGGATTACGGAACGGGCCTCCTTTTTCTCCTGCTGGCCACGGCGCTTTGCTTTTTAATGTACAGATATTTCGATCTGAGCAATCTTACAATGGTCTATCTGCTGGCGGTTTTAGTGACAGCTATGGAATGCGGACGCGGACCGGCCATTGCTGTTTCTCTTTTAAGCGTGCTGGCGTTTGACTTCTTCTTTGTCCCCCCGCGCTATTCATTCACTGTGGATGATGCCCAGTATATCGTGACTTTCATTGTCATGTTCGCGGTCGCCCTTGCTATAAGCCACCTGACGGGGCTCATGCGCAAACAGACCCAAACGGCCCGTTTGCAGGAGAGGCAGGCAGCCGCCATGCATGGTCTTAGCAGGCAGCTCGCCGCAGCCAGAAGTGTTGAAAAGACACTGCGGATCGCCGTGGAATACATTTCTGAAATCTTCGATTCCAACGCGGTCGTGCTGCTGCCTGAAGAGGAAGAGAGATTGAAAACGGCCAGCGGCGACCCGTCCCTGGTATTTTTCAAGGATGTGACCAGGCAACTTGAGATTGCGCGGAAGGCATTCGAAACAGGAGAAACTACTGGGTGGGGAACTAAACATGAGCCCGCAAACGAAGTGCTTTTTGCGCCGATCCAGTTGGCGGATCTGGTTCTGGGAGTTCTAGCCCTTCGGCCCGGCGATCCTGAACGGTTCCTGTTGCCGGACCAGCGCTATCTTTTGGAATCGCTTATCAAGCAAGTGGCCCTTTCGCTTGAAGTGGAATATCTGGCCGAAAGCGGCATCCCGTTGCAACGTGACTCCGCCGGTTGGAAAAAAGTGCGGACCGATTCCGATTCCACTCTGGAAAACTGAAGGGGTGCCAATGCCCGAAGCAGACAGGGCTCTTAGCTTTCTTCAACTGATACGCCGTTCACAACGCGGGAAGCTGAAGGTTTACCTCGGTTATGGACCCGGAGTAGGGAAGACTTGGCAGATGCTTCTCGAAGGGCAACGCCTGAAGCAGGAAGGGATCGGTGTCGTTGTCGGTCTGGTGGAAACGCATGGGCGGGTGGGAACGGCCCAACAGATCGAAGGCCTGGAGGTCGTCCCAAGAAAGCAGGTTCAGTACCGAGGCATTATCCTTGAAGAAATGGACCTGGACGCGGTCCTTGCACGGCGGCCGGAAGTGGCCCTCGTGGATGAACTGGCGCATACCAACGTTCCGGGAAGCGAAAACGCAAAACGGTACCAGGACGTGCAAGACCTCCTGGCGGCGGGCATTCATGTGATCACTACACTCAATATTCAGCACCTGGAGAGTCTCTACGACACGGTGGAAGATTTGGTCGGCGTTAAAGTGCACGAGCGGCTGCCCGATTCCATCCTTGCGGAAGCCGACGAGATTGTGAACGTCGATCTGGCGCCTGAAGACCTGCAGCAGCGTTTGAGGGAGGGTAAAATCTACCCGCTGGAAAGAGTTCCAACCGCTCTGGATAATTTCTTCAAGCGCTACAACCTCAATGAGCTGCGCGAACTTGCCTTCAGAGAGCTTGCATCCCAGATTGACCTCAAACGAAGAAGCGCTCCCGAAGAGGAGCATGGGACGGCCCCCGATCAGGTAATGGTTTGTTTGAGCTCACGCGGCCCCAACAGCGCCGGCCTTTTGCGCTATGGATCAAGGCTTGCCGGACGCCTGAACCGCAACTGGTACGCTGTTTACGTCCAGAGGCCGATGGAATCTCCCACCGCCATAGAAGTCAGCACACAGCGGTACCTCTCGGAGACATTGACCCTGGCCAACACGCTTGGCGCTATCGTTTTCACCTATAAGGGCGAAGATATTGTGGACACCATTCTCCATTTCGCCAGGGAATACCGGGTCGGCCACATCGTCATCGGCCGTCCTGGGCCTCTTCCTTGGTGGAAACGCATGCTCGGACGAAAAACTGTCGTTGAACGGCTAATTTTGAAGGCTCACGGTTTGACTGTGGTGGTGGTCGACGCGAAAGCCGAACCCAAGCATCCTGACCTGAACTGGCAACAACCCGCACTGAGTTATGAAGCGGCGTGAACGGGCCGGTGAACAGTGAGTTCTTAATCTCAACATTCAAGAAGGGGCAAATGAAATGCATTCATCGGCAATCAGGGAAAGAACGCTGACATGTATGATCTTGTTCTTTACCATCTTCTGTCCTTTCATGGCTGCGTGGGCCGACGAACCGGCTCCGGCGCCTGCGCCGGTGGAGCAAAAACCACCCGATGATGCAGCCAAGCCGTCTTTTAGCTTTTCAACCGACATCCTGAGCCAATACATGTTCCGTGGCGCTGCGCAAAGCAAAGACAGCGCCGTCTTCCAACCTGCGTTCACAGCCACCTACGCCGGTTTTTCAGCAAACGTCTGGGGGAATTTCGACACCGCCCGTCACAGCAACAATCCCTTGATGCCCTTGCCCTCGGGACAACATGGCGACGCGAAGTGGAGTGAGACGGACTTCACCGTTTCATACACGAAGGAACTGTGCAAAAATTTTTCAGTACTGATCGGAAACGTGTACTATGGTCTTCAACAACCAATAAGCAATTTCGACCAGGACGAAGTATTCGGAGGCGTCAGTTATAATTTCCCGTGGCTTACCGTAGCATTTACAACGTACGGGGAGGTGACTCATGCGGTCGATGTGTGGTTCCAACTCGACCTCACCAAGAGCATCCCGGTGGACCGCCTTTGTAAGGGCGCCGTTCTGGACCTTGGGGCAAGCTTCGGATATCTAATTCTCCTGCAGAATAATAATAATTTAAACCTTGGGGCTGCTTCTGCTACGCCTGCTCCTGGATCGATCGGGACCTATTCGGATTTTCATACCTGCCAGTTGACCGCCGACGTAAAGTTTCCATTGGGCAAGTATGTGACGATCGCCCCGAAAGTCGGAGTCTGGCTGCCTTTGACGGGCGCCGCCTCAGACTACCTGCAAGCCAACTCGCTGGATACGCAGTCCACGCATTTCTACGGCGGCATAAACCTGACCGCGACGTTCTGATGGGAATCCCAAATCGGGTATGGAGACCGGGCAGGCGCCATCCCGGTCTTTGTATTCGATTTAGAGTTTTGCGTTCCGGATTAGCAAAAATCTCCCCGGCTTTGGGCAATCGTTAGCGCGGAGTCCAGGGAGACCCACGCGGTTAATATTTCCAGACCTTTAGACCGAAGTTCCCCGAAAAATAGGGTTATAAAATGGGGTTGAGTTCCTGATTAATCATGGGCAAACCCCCCGCTCGGCCGGAGGTATCTGACCTGGCGCGAATTTGTGCGATTGGGCGCAATTTCAACAATTTTGCGCCCAATTTCTTTGTCGAGTAATAATCGAGCGCGCCGCTGCATGCTTATCGATTCAGGCGAACGGCCTTAATAATATGCCTTTGGGCAACGTGGCATGAAAATGGAATTTGTTTTGCCAGTTGACGCCGTTATCGGAAAATATTATTGTGCATTCCGCCAAATCGCCGAGTCCACTAATTTGGAGCGGGGGATTCACGAACATGGGGCGAAACGCCGGAAAACCGGTGTAGGGCAACCTCTTCGGCCCTAGCCCGTCAGCTAACCTCGCAGGCGTCGAGGGGGATTAAGCCACTTGGATCACGCACAGTTTATTGCGTTGGTTCCATTTTCGGCATAAATCCACTATGGCAAGCCCCCTCCGCAGGCTTTCGGCAGATAAGCAGGAATCCTCCGAATACCCGTGCGCGACTCGGAATCCGAGCGAATGGCCAATGCAAGCGCCCGAGCTCAAGCAGCTTAAAGAATTCAAGAGATGAAAATCCTTCTACTATCGCTCCTCAATCTGGGTCTGGTCGGCGTTTTTGCCTTCGCCATGCGAAAGCCGAACCTTCTCACCTTCTCCCAGGCGGGACGACTCTGGCTGACATGGCTGGCCGTAGCCATAATCACCCTTATGGACGAATTTACGTCCATCTTCTACGCCCCGGCCGAGGCATACAGATTCATCGGTTCGAGCGCCATATTCTTTATCGCGCTGACCAGCATCCTTGTCCGGTTCATGAGCACCCGGTTTACCGAAATCGCTGAAATTCTGGAGTATAACGGACTCATAGGGGGAGGGGTCTATTCTTTCTCCTATCTTGTGCTCGGTCCGATGATGTCGTTTGTGGCCGTTTCCTCCATTATGGTCGATTACACGCTTACCGCCTGNNTCCTCCTCGCTGGTTGTTTTTCTCGTGCTCGGAATACTCTGGGCAATTGCAGGGCTCAATATTCTCGGCATCAGGGAGAATGCGAGGTTTACTTTTTTCGTTTTCATTCTGGCCGCATTCATTATCCTTAACCTTATCGTTTCAGGGATAGTAGAATTTGACAGCGCCGCTCTGACACGTCTGAAAGAATCGGGCGGAAACGCGCTAAGACCGCTTGAGACCGGCTCCTGGCTTCATGATTACGGTAATTTCATATCCCACATCGCATTTTGTATTCTGGCCTATTCGGGAATCGAATCGGTCATCCAGACCGCCGGTTTCGTGCGAAGCTGGCGTGAGATCCACAAGGCCTATCTTTTCCTGGCCGTCACGGTGGGCATCGCTACGCCCCTGGTTGCCGGCCTGGTTCTCTGCGCCCCGGTTAATTTCAGCGAGCACGAGGGTGATCTGGTCACCTATTATGCAACGCAGATCAACGGGACCTTCTTCGGCATCCTGGTTGCCGGACTGGCCAGCATCACTCTGACGATGGCTGTGAATACCGCCTTTGTGGCCTCCAGTGAACTGCTGGAGCGCGTAGCGCACCGCTATGGATTCCACTGGCTGATCGTGACGAATAGCCGCCACTCACTCTATCGGATTCACCTCCTCAATGCGCTCTTCTTTTCAACCATTATCATCATTACCAGCGGCTCTCAGAAAATTCTGGCCGACATGTACGCAATAGGCCTCGTGGCGAGTTTTTGCATCAACATGGGATCGCTTCTGATCTACCGCTATTTTGTCGGCACCAAGGAAGTCATCCCATATTATACGAGCCGAGTCGGCACGCTTATTCTCTGGATCATTCTGGTGAGCTGCTTCATTTTCCTGGCGATAGACAAACCACATGGCACGGCCCTCTGGGCAGGCATAACGGCTTTTGTGCTTGTGGCCGGGGCCCTGCTGGCGAAGAAAAGAGCGCCGGAAATCGTTCAGATCGGCCAAGCCGACAATGAGATGGAAATGATACTCTATCTGGCCGAGTCATCCTCATCCGACATTCACATAATCTTCCGCCGCCCACGCGAGGAATCCCTTGGAGAAGCGAAAGACAACGAAGTTTACGTAACCTTTTATACGCCGCGCCAGGGCATCCCGCCCAAAATGGCCAAGAACCATTTCCGTTTCCCCATGATCCGAAGCGGCCTGTACCAGCGTATTATGCTTGTGCTAAGGATTGTCCAATACGAATTGCCTGACAGAAATGTCACCATCCACTTCGGCTGGCCCTTATCTTCATGGCTCGACAGGCTCGCCGTCGGGGTCATGGTGTTCAATCTGATGACCCTTCCCAGGAAATTCCCTCAGTTTAATTTTGAAATCGGCTATTTTGGACGCAGCATTGAGCCAAAGGAAAAATGATCCCGGTTTTGCAGACCGCGGACCTTAACCTCTCCCCGGGTCTGCGGGAAGGGTGGATCTGCTCGCTCAGCGGATGCGGGCGTTGGAAAATCAGTCCGAATTATTCTTCTTTGTTCTTTGGGCAAGGAGTTGCACAGTCTGGGCGATTTCCTCCGATGTGACCTCGCGCCTGAGTTTTTCCATTTTTCCCATCAACCTGGCAAACAGGATGGCTTCGGCGGCGCTGACCCATGCGAGCTGGAGCCTTTCGGGCCTTATTGCGAGCTTTTCCATTTTCCTGCGTATCTTATCGATGCGCTTAACGGTCCACTGGTTGGCGTTTATGTAGTGGCAGTCGCCGATGTGGCAGCCGCTGACCATGATTATCGCCGCTCCTTTCGCGAATCCTTCCCATATGAAAGACTCGTCCACGCGGGCCGAGCACATGGTCCGGATCAGCCGTAGGGTTGGCGGATATTGCAGGCGTGAGACTCCGGCGTAATCAGCCCCGGCGTATGAGCACCAGTTGCATGCAAAGGCAAGAATCTTGGCGGCCGGGTCTTCTGAGAGGGCGCTGTCAACCTGACCCATGATCTGTTCGTCTGTGAAGTGGTTCATTACAATCGAATCGAAGGGACATTCGGCGGCACAGGCGCCACAACCGGAGCAGGCGGCGGGGTTTACGGATGCTACAATTTTGCGCTGCACATCAAGGGAGATCGCCCCGTAAGGACATACCTCGGCGCATATGCCGCAGATTTTACATTTTTCTGGAATCACTTCCGCCGTAATGGGGTCGGAGATCATTTCTCCACTATGGAGCAGGCGAACGATACGCGCTGCGGCGGCGGACCCCTGGGTGACCGACTCCTTTATGTCTTTGGGTCCCTCGGCGCATCCGGCGAAGAAAATGCCCCTGGTGGCCGCATCAACCGGCTGGAGCTTGGGGTGGGCTTCCAGGAAGAATCCGTCAGGCGAGAGCTGAAGTCCAAACATCTCCTGGAGTTTCCTGGTCGTTTTGGACGGTTTCATGCCGACCGCCAGCACCAGCATGTCAAGATCATGGAAGGATATCTTGCCTCTTGCGCTGTTGTCGACGGCAACCCGCAATCCGCCCTGGGCAGTTTCGATCACATTGCCGGGCAAACCACGTATGTATTGCACGCCAAGACTTCTGCTCTTTGTGTAAAGGTCCTCGAAACCTTTTCCGAAGGCGCGGATGTCGATATAAAAGACCTTTATGTCTATTTTCGGATAGTGTTCCTTCAGGACCAGGGTGCTCTTGATGGTGTTCATACAGCAGACATTCGAGCAGTATGAGGCGCCCTTCCTTGCAGAGCGCGAACCGACGCACTGAATGAACCCGACCGACCTGGGGGGGCACCTGTCTGTCGGCCTGATCAGCTCACCGCCGGTCGGACCTCCGGCGCTTATCAAGCGTTCAAACTCGGTGCTGCTCAGCACGTTTTCATACCGCGTATAGCCGTACTCGTCGAGTTCCGTAGGATCGTAGGCTTCCAGGCCTGTGGCGACTACGATGCTTCCCACTTTTTCCACCACTTCCTCATCGGACATGTGGAAGTTAATGCACTTCTTTTCGCATACCTCGGCGCATTTCGCGCACACGACCGGGTTGTGACCGAGACATTCATTGATATTTATCACATAAGCGGAAGGCACGGCCTGCGGAAAAGGCGAGTATACGGCCCTTCTCGAAGAAAGACCGGAGTTGAACTCATCGGGGCGTACGACCGGACACACTTCCGCACAGTCTCCGCAAGCTGTGCAGTCCTTCTCGGAAACGTACCGGGCTTTTTTCAGGACCTTGACCTCGAAGTCGCCAACATGCCCTTTGACGTCAATCACTTCGGAGAGAGTGAGGAGCTTTATTCCGGGATGCCGACCGGCATCCGTCATCTTCGGCCCGAGTATTCAGATGGAACAGTCCATCGTAGGGAAGGTTTTATCAAGTTTCGCCATCTGGCCGCCAATGGATGGTTTATTTTCGATCAGGACGACTTCGTAGCCGTTATCGGCAAGATCGAGCGCCGCCTGGATTCCCGCGATGCCTCCCCCTATTACGAGGGTCCGCCTGCTGAGCGGTATTTTTCGGCCCTGGAGCGGTTCGAGCCTGACGGCCCTCGCCACCGCCATTCGCACCAGGTCGACGGCTTTGGCGGTGGCGGCTTCGGGTTCGTCAATGTGAACCCAACTGCACTGTTCCCGCAGGTTAGCCATTTCGAGCAGGTAAGGATTGAGGCCCGCGCTTTCGAGCATCTGCCGGAAGGTGGGTTCATGGAGCCTTGGGGAGCAGGAGGCGATCACCACGCGGTCAAGCCCGAGCTCGGCAATATCTTCCCTGATGCTCTGCTGACCGGGTTCCGAGCACGCATAGAGGATATCTCGCGCAAGGGCGACATTTTCAAGTTTGGCGCTCTCGGAGGCGACCCTCCGGCAATCCACTGTTCTGGCGATGTTCAATCCGCAATGGCAGACAAAGACGCCGATTCGCGGATTCTGGCCGTGTAAAGATGTTTTTTGCATGTTAAGGTCCCTGGTTCTCCAAAAATTATTCCCCTTGGATAGATGTTACTCCCAACGTATTGTTCGTGCCAGAATGGAGGTAAGGTCGAGCATCTCCATTCGGATTTCATTTCCCAGGAAAGGGTCTTCCATGGCGCACCTGAGGTGTATCTGACACTTAGGACAGGCGGTCACCAGAAGGTTGCTTCCGGTTTCTTTCGCCTGCCTCAGCCTATTTACCTGCATAGCTTTGGAGTAGCTGTCACATCCGGTCCACGCACAGTTTCCACAGCAAAGCGAAGAAGCTCCCCGGTCGCGCATTTCGGTGAAGCTGCGCACGTTTAGCCGTTGCAGAAGATTTCTCGGCAATTGGCATCCGGTTTGCGTGCGGCTGAGCCTGCAAGGGTCCTGAAAGGTTATCTTCCTGTTGAGTTTTGAGAAACCTATGGCGCCCTTGCTGATTTCCGCCTCTGCGAGTTCGAAAATGTGGGTCACTTTGAATCCGGTTTCGATCCCGTTTTGGGGATAGTCGTGCGAGAAGGCCTGGTAACATTCAGGACAGGCCGTAACAAGTTCTTCGATTCCCATCTGCGAGATCAGTTCTACATTTAGCCGGGCGAGTTTGACAAAGTTATCGCGGTCCCCCGACCAGAGCAGATCATGGCCGCAGCACCTCTCGTTTGGCATTATGGCCGGATGAATATCGAAAAAGTTCATGAGCCTGAGCGCATCGACCAAAATGTCGCTGGTGCTTATGCCCAGGTGATTCTTGAAAAACGTGTCGAAGTAGGGAGCGCACCCTCCGAAGAACAGGGTTTTGCTTTTCGGGTCGGTTTGAATTTCGGGAGGCAGCCATTTCCAATGTTCCACGGGCAGGTTGGGCGAGGTCAAAGCACGCATGAGGGAGTGGAAAAAACCTTCATGGGCTTCAAAGCGGCCATTCCCGGATGCTGCGTTGCGCATCTCTTTTATAAAATCCGGAAAGCTGACCGCCGAGGGGCATCGGTCGTAGCAAAGGCCGCAGGTAAGGCAGGACCAGATGTCCTCCCTGATGCAGGAGGAGTCGAGGTCGCCCGCTACTACGGCGTTTGCGATCGCTCTGGGGGAAAACTGCTTTCCGGAGAGAGCTACCGGGCATGCGGATGAACATTTGCCGCAGTCCTGGCAGGTGTTGATATTGTGGGCGGCCATAATAACGGCGGCCGACTCGGGCGAGAGGGCGGATTTTGTTGTTCGACACGGAGGTTCGACAGGTGTTTTGCCCAGTTGCCGGATACTGTTTCTGAATGCGGTCAGAAAATCGAGCAGCTCTGAGGGCTGGTCGGGATAGAAGGAAGCAAAACCGAGCCGCTCCTCTCCCAAACCGAGTAGTCGAAGAATCCCCCTGGTGTCCTCCACGTTTCTCTCGGCAACACGAGTCCCTATCCCGTAACGGCATGCGCCGGGCTGGCACCCGACCAGGGCGACTCCGTCGGCGCCGGTTTCGAACGCCTTGAAAAGGAGCGACTTGGTGATTCGGCCGCTGCAAGGTATCCTTATCATCCGGATCTCGCGGGGCAGCGGAGCAAGGGTGTCCTGGAGGGTCTGGAATGCTGCGTGCGGGCACCAGTTGCACAGGAAAAGGATTATTTTGAGATCATCTTCCATGGATCTTTATCCGGTCAGGGGGTTGCTTCAAGAACCCCGAGCCGTTACCTCCTCGATCATCTGCTCAAGGAAGAGCCTGTCGCGATAAGGGCTGTCGGCGGCGTCGGACGGACAGATCGAAATGCAGTTGCCGCATCCCTTGCAAAGGGCCTCATCGACAACCGCATAACCAGACCCCAGCGTGTTGGTATGAAAGCTCACCGCCCGATAGGGGCAAGCGTTCACACATCGGCCGCATCCCCTGCAAAGGTTCTCATTTATAGAAACGGTGTATCCTTTGTTTTGCCTGGGCCCCCGCGGCATCACGGTGGCTGCGAGAATGGCGGCGGCTGTGCCCTTTATGCGTTCAGAGGCGTTGGCGCCCGGGGGACTCGCCAGCAGAAGCCCCGGTATCGAGGTCGCCCCTGGAACGACGAAGGGGATTCCTCTGAGGCCCTTTGCCTGCATGGAGTGTGTAAACTCATGGGGCGGCATGTCCGGGTGAGGCATGTATGCAATATTTCTTCGTGCGCTGTCTCCCAGAATGACGGCTCCCGCGCTGAAAACCTGGTGGGCGCCGTCTTCCATAATCACGACCACCCGGAAGTCTCCCACTGTGCCCTTAAGAGACCTGGCGCACGATCCGAGAAATGCGTGGACGTTGGGATAATCCGGGGCGGAAGGAAGAGGTCTGTCCGGGCTTCCGAACAAAAAGACTTCCATTCCCATTTGACCCAGGGTCTGAGCGCTCCTGAGCGCGGCCTCGGATTCACCGATTATTGCGGTTGTGAAGTTGTACTGGCGCGCTGGAGTAGGGAGGGACTTGAGATGGGCGGCGCGCCGGATAGATCTTTGAAGGAGTCCCTTGAAGCGGCTTACAGCCAGAGGCGGGTCATTCTTCAAGAGGCTAAGCGCCTCGCCTCGAAGGTTGCACGTCTCGGCCATTGCCCTGGCTATACCGGTGCCCTGGAAGATCGCAGCCTTCAGCCTGCTTCGCTGGTCAGTGCACGCACTGCATATGAGGTCCAGGGGGCAGCACACGCAGGAAGCGAGCACGAACCGGGTGATGCCTTTTTCGCGAATAGTCCTTAGCATCGAAGCGGCGCCTTCCAGTGTGCACGCTGAGGGAACCGACTCGGCGTATTCCACCGTNNGGAGCGCTGTCGCCGAGCAGCAGAACAGCTTCCGCTGCGGCGGCAAAACCTCGCAGCGTCATGGCAAAAATGTCCGGTTTGATGGCCCTGGAGCTGTACGCACGGATCAGGTCCTCGCCTTTCACTCCAGGAGCGGCGGCCGGGTCGGCGATAATGACTACCCCCGCCTGTTCGACCGCTTCGAATGAATCGTCTGCGTAAGAAATAGCCTTTGCGCCCGAGCATGCCTCGACGCACTGGAAGCACTCAGAACAGACGCCGCACTGGAGGCATCTGGACGTCTCAGAGTGGACCTGATCTGCGGTCAGGCCAAGGGCGACCTCGACGGAAAGCTCCCTGCCAGAGGCGGGACGAAGCTCCGGCATCCTAGCGCGGGGAACAGACGGAATCTCCGGAGTGATCTCCGGATAGTCCAATTCCTCTGGCCGGGATAAAGAGGATGTCTCAGAGGGTTTTCCAGTCAGGAAAGCTTCGCCGGTCAGGAAACTGTGAACGGCCATAGCAACCGCCCGGCCGGAGGCCATAGCCGATACGACCGTCGAGGCCCCGGTCACGGCGTCGCCTGCGGCAAAGACATTATTAGGGCGCGTCCTTCCTTTGTCGCCCATCCGCGCCCGCCAGCCAGGCTTGGCCGGGTTTTCCGCATAGCCGTTAAAAAGAGCTGGATTTTCTGTCTGTCCTATTGCTATGACGGCGCGTTCGAATTCAAGGTCGAGCGGCTTGCCGCCTTCAATCGGGACCGGCCATGGGATTCCTTTGGCGTCCGGTGGGCCCGGGATGGTCGGAAAGAGGCGTATAGCCTTCAGCCTGCCGCCGTCTCCCAAAAATTGGGCAACCTTGAGGCTGGTTTTAATCGCTACTCCCTCTCTTAGCGCCTGTTCCACCTCCAGTGTGTCCGCTGAGATCAGTTCCTCGGGAAACCACGAAATCAATGTAACCTGGGCGCCTAGCCGAACAAGCGTGCGCGCCGCTTCAACTGCGGCGTTGCCGTCGCCGATGACCGCAGTTTTTCCGGAAAAAGACTTTATTTCTCCCCTATGCACGGCGGAAAGAAATGAGACGCATCCTACAACCCCGTCAAGTTTTTCTCCGGGGACATCTAATTTTCGGTCTTCCCACAATCCTGTGGCGAGAACGATGGCCGAGAAGTCCCGAACGTTCCGTGAGGATTTAAATTCACAGCCCAGGCGGAATTCGATTCCAATCCTTTGAAGGTATTCGATTTCCTGGTCGAGCACCGGTCGCGGGAGCCGGTAAGGTCCGATTCCGTAGCGCAAAAGGCCCCCCGGCGCCTTTTCTTTCTCAAAGACCATCACTCGATATCCGAATCGGATAAGGTCGGATGCTGCTGCAAGGCCGGCAGGCCCAGAACCCACCACGGCAATTTTTTCGGGCCGAGTCCCGGCTGGTTTTACCCTGGTGAGGTCGGGAGAGGCGTTATCGGCGATGAAGCGCTTTATATCCCGTATGGCAAGGGGTTGATCGAGATCGCTCCTGCGGCATGCAGCCTCGCATGGATGAGTGCAGATCCTTCCGCAGATGCCGGGCAGGACGTTGTCCTTCCTGATAAGTTCGAGCGCCTCCGTGTATTTCCCTGCACGCGCAAGGGCCATGTATCCCTGGACATTGACTCCCAGAGGGCAATTTGACTGGCACAGGGGAGTCTTGCGCTTATCAATGACGGGCCTGCCAGGAAGGGCGTTCCTTCCTCCGTACTTCAGGGCCTTTGCGCCCTCAGGGCTGACTGCCGGACAATTCTCCGAACATAGACCGCAAAGGGTGCACTTGCCGGAGTCAACGTAGCAGGCCGTTTTCTTGTAACGTATTGAAAATCCCTGGGACGTGTGCTTGATCGACTTGATCGAAGCGGGAAGGAGAAGCCTGATCCTTGGGTTTCTCATTATTCGAAGAAGCCCCGGGCGCAGAGCATAGTTGAAGCTAACCCCCGACGGCATCCGCCAGATGTCTGAGGCCAGTTTCTCGTTGAGGTCGGGGGCTTCGTCAATCAGTGTGACCGGTATGCCCATCTCGCCCAGTTTATTGGTTGCAGCGATCCCGGCCGGTGTAGCGCCGATTACGCATACCTTCTGAAGGCGTTCCTTGGGGTTTTTCATGAATCGGCCCCCTTCTTTGCGGCGGCCTTTTTATGCCTGGCCTTGAGCAGCGCCTGTCCGAAATCGTAACCTTTGTTGAAGGCGGCTATGTTTGCGTCTTCAGTTCCTTTGGGGACTGAATCGGCCACAGAGGTGAGCATACCCTTCAGGGAAACTGCGCCGGTTATCGAGGTTACAAAGCCGAGCATGACGATATTGGCCATCATCTTCCTGCCAAGTTCTTCGGCAATGCGGGTTGCCGGGATCGGGAAAACACTCCCGCCGGCGCTATCCGTAGACCTCACCATGTCCTGATCGATAATGAGGATTCCGTTGTCTTTGAGCAGAGGGCGATATTTCTCGTACCCTGTCTGGGACATGCACACCAGGATGTCCGGATTGTGCACGTAAGGGTAATGGATTGGTTTGTCCGAAATGATTAGCTGAGCGCTGCAAGCCCCGCCACGAGCTTCAGGGCCGTAGGACTGCGTAAGAGTGCTCTCCAGACGGTCTACGAGACAAGCCGCCATCCCCAGCACCTGGCCGGCAAGGACAATGCCCTGCCCGCCAAGGCCGGTTATGAGAATCTCTTTTTTCAGTTTTGCGGTCGTGGTCCGGTCCATTGCACTCTCACTCGGCTCTTATTGTCAGCCTTCGGGGCTCAATTCTTCGCTATTCAGCTTCGGTCTCATGAAGCATGCGGGCGGCATATCCTTTCATAGGACTCCGAAAAGGTCGGCTTGTCGTACTCTACGAATTTGCCAAGGGTTATGCCCTGCTTGAAATCCAGGATAACTTCGGCAGGATTTGCGCCGTTTTTCACTATTGCCTTTTCCTGATAGAGCTTGAGCGAATCAATCGGCTTCTGCCTGTTTCGGCGGCCGTACCCGGTAGGACAGGGGGCGAGAACCTCGATGAATGAAAAGCCTCGGCGCGCAAGGGCCTCCCCGATCGACTGAGTAAGATCGCGCGTATGAAGCATTGTCCAGCGCGCAACATAGGTGGCCCCGGAAGCGTATGCCAGCAGAGGCAGATTGAATGGCGGTTCGGGATTGCCAAGGGGTGTGGTCGATGTCCTGGCCAGACTGGGGGTTGTCGCCGCAGCCTGTCCACCCGTCATTCCGTAATTGAAGTTGTTCACGCAGATCACCGTCAGGTCCATATTCCGTCTGGCGGCGTGAAGGAAATGGTTTCCACCGATTGCAAACAGGTCTCCGTCGCCGCTGAAAACGACAACGCTCAGTTCGGGATTGGCCAGCTTCATGCCTGTGGCGAAAGGGATTGCCCGCCCATGAGTGGTATGATAGGAATCGAGCTTTACATACCCCGCGCCTCTTCCCGAACACCCTATCCCGGACACTACTACGGTTTTTGTCAGGTCCGTCCCGGCTGACTGGATGGCGATCAGCGATGCGGAGAAGGCCGTGCCGATTCCACATCCGGGGCACCATATGTGCGGGATGAGATCGGTTCGCAGGATGTTATCGAGCGGATGTTTGGGGGAGCAACTGTTGCTCATGCGCGTCCTGACTCAAGGCTAAGAGCGATTCTTACGGGCAAAATCAATGGGTCTTATAAGTCCGTGGTTTATCCCCGACCACTGCCGGCATGCATTGTTTCGAGTATCCGGGCGGTTGTAATAACCGTTCCTCCGGCATGACCGACCAGCAGGGTGGGGGCCATACCTCCGGCGCACCTTTGCACCTCCATGTGAATCTGCCCCAGGTTCAATTCCACCGTTATGAGACACTGCACCCGTTTTGCAAGCGCCCTTATTGCATCCTCCGGGAAAGGCCACACGGTCACCAGTCGCAAAAGACCGGCTTTCATGCCTTGTTCCCGAGCCTCATCGACGGCGGCCATGCTGCTCCGTGAGCTGATCCCGTACGATATCAGCGCCACATCGGCGTCCTCCAGCCGGTATTCCTCCACCTGTATGATCTTACTGAGGTTCGCACGGATTTTTCCCGTTATTCGAGAGACCATCTCCGAATGCGCCTCGGCGGTCATCACCGGGTAGCCTTTTTCGTCGTGAGTCAGCCCCGTAAGGTGCACCAGATACCCCTCGCCTGCATGAGCCATTGGCGCCACCCCATTGGCGCCGGGATGAAAAGGCTTGAACCGGTCCTTCCGTCCTTTAGGGCGGGGGCGGGATTGAAGCCTTATTTTGGATGGATCGGGTATGATGACCCTCTCACATAGGTGGCCGACTACCTCATCGGCCATTATCATCACGGGGAGCCGGTATGTTTCGCTCAAGTTGAATGCGGCGATGGTCTGGAAGAAAAACTCCTGGGGCGAAGCAGGCGCAAGCGCTATAATTTCGTAATGACCATGGGAGCCCCACCTGGCCTGCATCATGTCACCCTGAGCCCCGAGCGTCGGGAGACCCGTCGAAGGACCTGCACGCTGAACGTTTACTACGACACATGGAGTCTCCATTGCTATCCCGAGTCCGATGTTTTCCATCATCAGACTGAACCCCGGACCGGAAGTCGCCGTCATGCTTTTTGTCCCGGCGCAGGAAGCGCCAAGAACTGCGGCCATTGCGGCTATCTCATCTTCCATCTGGATAAAGACCCCGCCAACTTCCGGAAGCCTTTTCGCCATCTGCTCGGCTATTTCGGTGGCCGGTGTGATAGGATACCCGGCAAAGAAGCGACATCCGGCGGCAAGCGCCCCCTCCGCGCATGCCGAGTCTCCATTTATGAAATGTTCTCCAGTGAGAACTGCAGGTTGCATAAAGACAAAACCCATAAAAGTTATTGAATTGAAAGCTCGGAAATCATTTGCGCCGGAGCTTCCAGCGAGAAGATCGCAAAATCGGGGCAGATAGCCTCGCAATAGTGACAGTTGACGCACAAGTCAGGCTGCTTTACCGCCGGAGGGTGGTATCCTCTCGAGTTGAAGCGCCCGGAGGCCTCGAGAACATCCCTTGGACAAAATTCGATACAGTAGCCGCACCCCTTGCACCGGTCTTCTATGATATGAACGATCCCTTTGGAAATGACGATCTCTTCAGTATCCAGGGGAACGCGCCAGAACTTCATCTCTTGACCTCTTCGAACGTAATGAACAGCACAGGGGCTGTGTTTTTGAGATATCGGGCAATTTTGTGAGCAAGTCAAGATAAATGAGATGGCGAAATAATGGAATTGGCCGGTTGGGGTATTTCATTCCGAGGGGGGAATGGGCAGTTCGGATGAAGATACAGCTCTTGGTCGGCTCTAAGGGGAAACATTTGGTCTTTTGGTATCAGAAGAAAAATATCGGATATGTCGGTCAAGCCTAAGATCCACCCTTTCCCCTTATAGAAAGAGGGGGGCAATTCCTTAATTCTCCAAAATCATCTCACCAATTTATCAGGACTTTCTTTCCGCCGTCTTCGGCCAATACCCGATAATTAAAACCAGGATGCGATGAAAGCAAAGACTCGAGCGGCTTTTTTTCGCTGAACAGGAAAGTCCTTTTTCCGGATGTCCACTGGTTGAGCAGTTCATCCTGCGTGAGGCTCAGCCTTGGGGCCGTTTTATCCTGCAGTCCGTACCAGAGAACGCCGAACCCGCCGTCCATGACGTAGACCTGGAGGCCCGTGTAGTAATTGAGGGTTGAACCTTTCTCATAAAAATCGTTTATGACGATCTTATCTCCAGGCTGGTAGTAGTATTGGACAACTTTGGCGAGGCTTTTGGAGCCGAGCACCGGCTCAAAGGCAACCATCCCGGTATTATATAAATGGCACAGTCCTATCATCATGGCGGCCAGGAGCAGGAAAGAGGCCATCCAGCGCTTCCTGAGAGCCAGTAAAAAAGCGGCTGATGGGCCGATGATCAGTAAGGCTGCGGTCTGATGCACCATTGGGGCCAGAAGGCTGAAAGTCGCTGCGGTGAGGTCGTGGATGTGCCCGAAAGCGAGGTTGTAGCGCTCCGGATGAGCGGTAAGAGTCCCGGCAAGGGTGCGCGCCGCTTCCGCGTGGTTGCCCAACCATGTGAGCGCGATCATGCCCGCTCCTGTTGAGAGCGTCAGGGCTGACAGGACCCCAAGGCTGACGATGCCCCACTTCGGGGAGGTTTCCCGCGCATCGAGGTCCGCCATGGCCTTGCCGAGCAGGAGCGCGAATGCGGCAAAGGTGGGAAACGTGTAGTATTCCTGGGTTGAGCTGAACAAAAAAAATGTCAGGATTACGCCAATCCAGATAAATAGAAAAAGGAATGCCCGTTGGGTTTTCTCCTGCGGACGCACCGATTTGGGGAAATTTCGGACAAGCCCCCACATGAATGCGCTCCATGGGAAAATCCACACGAGGTGAAGGCCCCAGAGCTGCAGGCGCGGAACGGCGCCATAGTCTTTGGGATAGCGCATCCCAAGAAAGCGCAGGAGATGCTCGCGGATAAAATAGAACTGCAGGAAATCCGGATTGGCAAGAGCCGCCGCCACATGCCAGGGGGCTGCTACGATCAGAAAAATGACAATTCCGTACCCGACCTGGAGCCTCCTGATGACCTTCCAGTTTCCAGTCGCCAGGATATGCACAAAAATGATTGCGCCCGTGAAGACGACCCCAATAAGTCCCTTCGTCAGTACGGCCAGGGCGGCCGAAATATAGAGAGCGGCGCACCTGAGGTCGACCGGACCGATATTTTTTCGCTGCTGTTCTTCAAATGTTATCAGCACGTACATGTAGAGGGAAAAAGCGATAAAGAAGGATAAAATCACGTCAGGCAATAGTATGCGGGTAAATGCATAATGGCCGAGGCAGGTTGCGATCACAATCCCTGAGTAGAAGCCTGTTTTTTCGCCCCAGAACCGCGCCCCGAATTTGAAGACCAGCAATATCAACAGAAGGGAGAACAGCGCAAGGGGCAGCCGCAGGGTCCAGTCATGAAGGCCGAAAGCGGACGCCGAGAGGGCCGCAAGCCAGTACATGAAAGGGGCCTTCTCAAGGTATCTGATGCCGTTGTTTATCCTCAGAGTCACCCAGTCCCCGGACTGGACTATCTCGCGGACTGCTTCCGCGTGGAAAGAATCGGCGTCGTCGAAAAGCGCCGGACGGGTAATCGTGGCGAGGAAAATTGCAGACCACAGCAGGATAAGAAGAGTCGGGTAGAGGAGTGTCCTGGAGTTCATACAACTCTAGACCCTGCCTCTGGAGCGTTCCATGTGAATAAGGTAGAGGTTCCTAAAGTATATGACCAGACCGCCCCCCTGTCCGAGAATGAACACGGGATCCTTTTTGAGTATGGCGTAGATGAGAAGCACCCCGCCCCCGCCGACGCTGAAATACCAGAAGGAGAGAGGAACTACGCTTCTGCCTTGCCTCTCGCTTGCAATCCACTGGACCAAAAACCTGCCAAAAAACAATCCCTGGCCGCAGAGCCCCAGAATGAGCAGATAATTGTCGAGAAAATACCGGATCATGTGGTTCATTGCATTGCCCATGCTAGCGTGTTTCCATTTTATCAGGCATTAAGGCGTTAAAGCGAAATAACCCCGGGGGGGTTCTTAATCTCGTGGGACAGCCCCGTCACTGTGGGGGGAGGAGCGCCCGAGCGCTGGCATTATGCCAGAAAGGGGAGTTTTGGGAAGAAGAATTTCCAATATGGTTGGTCAAAAGATGGAGTTGGCAATAATTTACATTATCGAATCATTCACACGGGCCAGACTACTCTTATTTCAGTACCGGTTTCGCCCGAGTGAATTTCAAGGGTGCCCCCGGAAAGCCTCGCGCGCTCGGTCATGCTGGAGAGCCCGACACATGCGCTGATCCTGGCCGATTCCCGCGCCTCGGCGACATCGAATCCCCTGCCGTTATCCCGAATTTTCATCTCGATCGCTCCATTTTCCTTGCCAAGCCTTAAGGTGACCGAATTCACGCCGCTGTGTTTCGCGACATTGTTCAGTGCTTCCTGGATGATCCTGAAAATGACGATCTTGAGTGCGTCGGGCAGATCGGGTTCTTCAAGCAAAAGAGTTTTATCGATATGAATATGGGGATAGTCTCCCTCAAATCTCCTGCAAAACCAGTCGATCGCCATTATGAGGCCGAAGTCGCTTAGAACTGAAGGCCAGATGTTGGAATGAATTCTCCTTACTTCTGTAATAAGGTCCTGCAGCATTACTATGACGTCGTCGAACAGTCGCCTGGATTTGACGCCGGCAGATTGGTCCAATTGGTGGATTGCGTGTTCGGTCCTGAACTTGATGGCGCTGATAGATCCACCCAGGCTGTCATGTAATTCCATGGCTATTCGCTTGCGCTCCATTTCCTGAGCGTGGAGCAAATTAAAAGAGAGCAGCCGAAGCTCTTCTTCAGACCGCTCGAGGTTTTGCTGCGCGCGCTTCCTCTCGGCGATTTCGAGCCGCAGAATCTCATTGGTGCGGGTAAGCTCACTGGTCCTTTCCCGGACCCTATTTTCCAATTCATCACGGGCCTTGAGCAGTTCGGTCTCCATATTCTTCCTGTCGGTAATATCGATTCCGAGCTTCAAGACGGCGGAGGAATCATCAAAGTCATGATAGGGATACTCGTAAATCGCATACGTTTTATCCTTTATCACACCCCAATCCCTGTGCTGTGGCACGCCTGTCCTAAATATTTCCCTGGTCGGGCAAATCTCGCAAGGCACGGTCTCCCCTTTGAGGACCTGATAGCAGGTCATCTCTTGAGGATCGCCGAACAGGTCACGGAAAACCCGATTAGCATATCGTATCGTGTAGTCCGGCATCTGGACGAACACAAAAGCAGGAAGTCCTTCAAGCAGAGAATAGAGGTTTTTTTCGCTGAGGGTCAGGTTTCGAGAAATCCGATTGAACGGCGCAAAGATCCCGGTTCTGATGAAAACCCTGTACATCAAATAGACTGCGATCAGTTTCAGAAAATGGCCGAACTCGTTCGTCGGCAAAAGAAAACTCGTGTTGGCGGTAAAGCCAAGTTCCGAAATCGTGGAGAGCGTTAAGGAGGCCGCCAACGCCCGGAACGCGTTTGACTCGAATTGGCGCCTTTTTAGCGACAAAGTAAATATTGATGCAATGAACAGCAGGATTATGACGTATTCGCTTATCTTCTCGAAGCCGGTCGGTCCGATCCCGTCAATGAAGCAGACAGGAAAATTGCGCCAGTAGAAGACGGAAAGAAGCGATCCGGCCGCAACAGCCCCGAATACAATGAAAACAAGGCCGGTTTTCAATCTTTTCCTTTGGAGAAGCGGTGCGATTACAAGTGCGGCTGATTCCAGACTGCGGGCGATGATTCCCAGTTGGGTGGATTGGTCGGCGTTTCCGAAAATCGCCATGCCTTTACATGAAAGGATGTGCAGCAGCTCGAGCAAGCCTGCGAAAAGATAAGCAATGCCGATAAATGAAAAATAAACGTTACGGACAATGTGGCGGGAATTCCAGGCCGTGACAAAAATGCTCCATACGACTACTACCGTGACTATCCCGATCAGAGTATGGAAGATAAGGTAATCCCGAACCGCAACCCAGAGCAGGCCGGCGAGAAGCGCGGCGCCTAGAATCAGGGAATGCTTGTCTGGCGCGATACCCGAACCTAACATCGGTCCCCCTAGTCGAGCAATTTCCAGGAATCGGTTTTGATACTAATGAAGTCGGCCATTTTGAAAAGATGTATGATAAATTAGTGTTGATGAGTTTTTTGAATTCCCATTTGATATCGTGCAGGCGGCTTTGTCAAGCTGGTTTGGGTCCTGAAGGGGTTCTTTTCCGCCCTGATTCGGCCAAAGGCGGGATAAATATAGACACAAACTAATAAGAGCGATGGCGCAAAATAGGAATATGTGATTGATAATACTGGGAATTGAGACTTCTTGCGATGAAACCGCTGCAGCAGTTGTCAGGGACGGAAAAGAAATATTGTCCAGCGTTATCGCCAGCCAGGTTTCTATTCACGCCCCTTATGGCGGGGTAGTTCCCGAGTTGGCGTCCAGGCAGCACCTTGAGTATATCATTCCGGTAATCGAAAGCGCGCTGGAAAAAGCAGGGGTTTCCTGCGAAGAGCTTGACGCGCTTGGGGTTACGCAGGGCCCTGGACTTGTCGGGGCGCTGCTTGTCGGTTTGAGCGCCGCAAAAGCTATGGCTTATGCTCTGGGCAAGCCGCTGATTGCGGTTAACCATCTGGAGGGGCATATCCAGGCCGCCTTCATTTCCGGCGGCATACCGGATCCCTTTATTTGCCTGGTAGTTTCCGGCGGCCATACCGCTCTATACAGGGTCGATCTGGACGGCGGCGCCCGGCTGCTGGGAGCTACGAGGGACGACGCGGCCGGAGAGGCATTCGACAAAATAGCAAAGCTGCTCGGCATAGGCTATCCAGGTGGTATTGCGATCGACAAACTCGCTTCCGGCGCAAATCCGGAGGCTATTCAATTCCCGCGCTCCCGGTTTGAAAAAGAATCTCTTGAGTTCAGCTTCAGCGGTTTAAAGACCGCCGCCGCCAATTTTGTCCGCGTTCACGGCCCCCCTGCCTCCGACTCTGCCCCTGGCGGGGCGGGCTCTTACACGTTGGAGGATTTCGCGGCGAGCTTTCAGGAGGCTATTGTTGACGTGCTGGTGGAAAAGAGCGTCAAAGCTGCGCAACAGTGCGGCCTGTCTGACATTGCGGCAGTCGGGGGAGTAGCCGCAAACAGCAGGTTGAGGAAGAGGCTGGCGCAGGAGGCCGCGTCCGGAAACTTCCGGCTTTATCTGCCGCCGGTAGAGTTTTGCACGGACAATGCCGTGATGATCGCATCCGCCGCGTACCAAATCTGGATGCGTTCCGGCCCCCAGCAGGGCATGCTGGAACTGGACGCTTATTCTCGCTAAAAACTGTGTTGCTTTTAGTTAATGAACTCAATTACGACTCTACTCTATGACCAGGTCAACGCCTCTGATGTTTTCGCTTTGAGGATAACACGGACGAGGCCTCCCGCGACCGCCCATCGCGCGTGATAGACACATCGAGCGGTCAGCCTCCCCGCTACGCGCTCATACATCGCAGAGGGTTATTTATAAGTCTATCATAGGAGGAGTGACCGATGACCAAGGTGTTCATAGGCGGTTCACGGGGGGTTTCCCGTCTGGATGAACCGATCCGGATGCGGCTGGATCGAATCATCGAAAAAGGAATTCCTGTCGTTATAGGAGACGCAAACGGAGTCGATAAAACCGTCCAGCAGTACCTGGACAGCAAAAACTACCTGAACGTGGAGGTTTTTTGTTCGGAGAACGGTTGCCGGAACAATGTAGGAAATTGGAAACAGCGAAAAGTATCAGCAACTGCGCGCGCCGGGACTTTCGATTTTTACGCCACGAGAGATCGCACCATGGCCGATGAGGCCACGGTTGGCTTGATGGTGTGGGATGGGAAAAGCAAGGGAACGATCCTCAATGTCTTCAGGCTTCTGAAACAGCGAAAAAAAGCTGTTGTTTACAACGTCGTAGAAAAGCGCTTCTACGAGCTTAAAGCACTGGCGCACTGGGAAGAATTTATCTCTGATTGCGCCGGCGAGCTTCGCATTAAGGTGGAGCAACAGGCAGCGCATGAGGATCAAGAAAGTGGCTCCTTATCGCCGGAACCGTTCAAACCGCGCCGGGTTGCCAGATAGGCCCGGACGTGGACGTGGCGCACCTTCCAATGGCGGATTTGCTTTGAATGGCCGGAGGACTCACCGGGACCTATGAACGTGGAAATCGTGGATTATCACTGAGCAGGAGGTTCAAAATGGCGCGGCTTCTTATCCACCCGGACGAGCACCTGGCCGACGAACTGAAGGCTCTCAACAAGAGCGCAAACGAGCTCGCGAAAGAATCGGGTGTGCCCACGAACCGGCTCACGCAGATCATTGCCGGCAAGCGCGGGATTTCGGGCGACACGGCCTTGCGCCTGGGCAAGTGGTTCGGCACGGGGCCGGATATTTGGATGAACCTGCAAAAGAACTACGAGCTGCGGCTAGCGGCGCAGGAAATAGGCGATGCCCTGGAAAGGATTCCCGCGCATCACAGCAAGGTGAAGGCGGGCAGGGAGTTGCACGCGTAAGCGGGTGTCACCCATGTCCATCCCGGACTCTCAATCGCTGATGCAGCCTTTTCAGCCGGAATATGCCGGCAGGAGGCAATTCTATCTTGCGGTGCTGGATAATCAGGTCCGTGGAGAAGGCGAAAATCCTTCCGTCGGCATGATCCTCTGCAAAACCAAGAAACGCACTATCGTCGAGTGCGCCCTGCGGGAGTCGAACAAACCTATCGGCGTTTCGAAATACCGGATGCGGCAGTGGTGCGAGGACATCAATGAAGTGCAGACGGATGTAGAATACGACTTCGTTTTCGTGGATCAGGGAGGTTCCGAGAGATGCAGGCCTGACTCATTCAGGCAATTAGTTGATTGTTTCAGAGAGTACAAAGAAAAAACGTAACAAGGCAGTGCATCCGACGGGTATTGCGAGTGTTCGCGGAGGTGAAGACCGGTGACAGCTAAGGCAACCAGTCCGGCGGCGAGGGGACCGGCCGGTAGCCACTTCGAGGGTCAGGTCGGCGCTTACTATCTGCTCTCCATGCTGACGGGCTCGGAGCCCCGTGGTCTGCCCGGCGCCGCGATCGACCGCATCGAGCTCCAGCGGGCGGCCGAGGGCTTTCCGCTGGACGACATTATCGTGCACAGCCACGATACGCACGGCGATCCCGCCGTTATCGAAATCCAGGTCAAACGAAACATCGATTTTACACCCAGTGATCCAGAATTCCGTGCCGTTGTGGGCCAGATCGTCGAGGCCTCGCGAAAGCCGGGTTTCTGGACCAGCAACTACGATCTCGCGATCGCGATCGCGCGAACCTCCCGGAAGATCAACGGTGCTTACCAGGATGTCCTGACCTGGGCACGAGAGTTAGGTGACGCAGCGACTTTCATGGCCAGGATCGATCGGCCGGGCTCCGCCAACCCTGACATGCGCACCTTCGTGCGCACCTTCAAATCGCATTTGCACAACGCTGGGTCGCCCGACGATGGCGAGCACGTCTGGGGGCTTCTGCGCAAACTACAGATCCTCGTCTTCGACTTCACCGCCCGAGGCTCAGCGAGCGAGGAGCTCGCAAAGGGACGCGCTGTCCGCGCCCTCCACCCGGACGATACGCTACGGGCTGGAAACCTTTGGTCGACGCTGATCGCGCTCGCGCTACGGATCGCCGCGAGCGGGGGAGACCGCACCCGCGATAGGCTGATCGAGGACCTTAGGCAACAGTCGTTTCGTCTCGCCGGCGAGCGGCGCTACAAATCCGCGCGCGCAAGTCTCGCCGAGGCTTCCCGTAACGCGCTTGCCGACATCGACGATCGGGTTGGTGACGTGATGCTGACACGACACGAGCGTGTGACTGCCGTTCACACTGTCCTTGATAGCGGCCACTACATCGAGATTCGCGGCGACGCCGGCGTCGGCAAGTCGGGCGTGCTGAAGCACTTTGCCAATCAGATCGCTACAGAGGCGCGGGTGATCGTGCTCAGTCCCGAGCGAACAACGCCAGGTGGATGGAGCGCAATGCGAGCGGTGCTCAGGTTCGACGGCACGGCTCGCGAGCTGCTGACAGATCTCGCGTGCGACGGCGGAGCAATCCTTTTCGTCGACAACCTAGACTTCTTCAGCGACGAAGAGCGCAGGACCGTTGTCGACCTTGTCCGCGAAGCCTCGAGCGTCCCAGGCGTTGCCGTGGTCGCGACGGCTAGGCGCAACTTTGCAGTCGAGGAACCGAACTGGCTTCCGTCAGATGCACTCGCCCGTTTGGGCCGGGCTGAACCTATCGTGATCGGCGAACTGAGCGAGGCCGAAGTTGAGGAGATGCGGTACGCCGCTCCCAGTCTTGCCCCGCTTTTGGCCGACACTCACCCGGCACGCGACGTGGCCAGGAACCTCTTTCGTCTCGCACGCCTCGCGAGCAGACCCGGGAACGAGCCTATCCCGCGCACCGAGGTCGACATGGCCGAGCAGTGGTGGCAGACGGCCGACGGCAAACTCGACGCCGACCACCGGGAGCGCGCGAGGTTGCTCAAGGCTTTGGCGGAACAAGCGCTCGCTCGCGCAAAGCCCCTGGACGTCAGTGATCGCCCAGCCATGGCGATCAACGCCTTGCTCAAGAGCGAGACGTTGCGCGATTTAGGGAGCGACCGTGTTGTTTTCCGCCACGATGTCTTTCGCGAGTGGGCGATCGGCAACCTGCTTCATTCCGATCCAACGATGATCGAGCGCGTGCCACTCGACCGCCCTGCGCCAGCGGCCCTGGTGAGGGGTGTGGAGCTTGCCGCGCGCATGGCCCTTGAGCGTGGAGCCGATGGCACGCGATGGCAGTCGCTAGTCGAGCGCCTGAGCCGCAAGGGTACACACGGTTCGTGGCGCCGGGCAGCGTTGCTTGCACTCGTTCGTTCCGAGATCGGCACCGAGCTGCTGACGCGCGCGTCTGGCTTTCTTCTCGCCGAGCGTGCAAGCATGCTCCGCGAGCTCATCCGGATTGTGATGGCGGTCGAGGTTGAGCCGGCCTCAAAATTGTTTGCGGCCGTCGGAGTTGACCCGGCGACGATCCCGGCGAGCCTCAATGTTCCGAGCGGACTGGCCTGGCACCGGCTAATCCTATGGTTGCTTAGCCTTAGGGACGGTTTGCCGGCGGCGGCGATCCCTGACGTGGTCGACCTTTACACCGTATGGTCCAGCGGACGGCTCGGTCGCGATGCGCTGACGCCATTGCTGACGCAGTGGTTTTATCACTGGCTGACCGAGATTGAGGCGGTACGTGATTTCGAAACCTTCCGTGATTGCCGTGAGCCGTTCGGAGGCGAGATAGACCACGACAGGATTGCTTCGCTGGAGTCTAACCTGCGCACCGGTTTTCTCTCGTTCTGTAATAGGACGCCAGAGTTCGCCGTGGAGTACCTGAGATTGTTGGGCCAGCGCCGACACAACGACGATGTTGTGCGCAGCATCCTGAAGTTCCGAGGGTCTCTCGCCCAGGCTGCGCCCGCAGAACTCACGGAGCTGACCGCGACTGCGCTGATTCCGAAACATCGGCTTGACAAGCGGCACCACCGCCACGAGTTCGATAGGCCATTCGACCATATAGATCACGAGTTTCTCCCGGCGTCACCTGCGCAAGGACCATTTTTTGACCTGCTTACCCATGCCCCGCGCCATGGGTTGTCGCTGATCCGCCGGCTCGTCGACCACGCCATCACGTTCTACAGCCAGGGCAGCGACTACGGCGCTGACGAGATCACCATCTCGTTTCCGGATGGCGAGCGGGTTTTTCCATGGGAGAGATCGTACACGTGGTCACGGGAGTGGGCGGCTGGCCATTATAGCTTAACGTCGGCCTTGATGGCACTCGAAGCGTGGGCGCACCGCCGAATTGAAGCAGGAGAGGCCTTCGACAAGGTGCTCGCCGATGTACTCGGCCCGCACGGCTCTCCAGCCGCTTATCTCCTGGTCGCGGTTGACCTCCTAATTTCGCACTGGCCGAAATCATGCGAGGCGGCGATCCCTTTCCTTGCTTGCCCAGAACTCCTGTGCATCGACCGCGAGCGACAGATGCTCGACCACTTCGAACACCCGGATATTTTTGGCTTTAAGGCTCTCCAGAAAGAGCCTGTCGGCACGGCCAATCTGGAAGGCCTTAAAAACCGCGCTTCTCGACGGCACGCGCTTGAGCAACTCACTGGTCAGTACGTCGAAATCGAGCCGGCCGAACTGCGAGAGACTTTGACTGCTTTGCTTCGCCGCGCGGCGGAGCGCCTCGGTCCGCCTGATGAGAGATCGACCTTGGCCGATCCCAGCTTGATGGTGGTCCACGCACTCAATCTTGTCGATCCCGCCAATTGGCAGGAGGTGGTCGTTACGCTTCAAGATGGCACGCAGACGACCGCTCGTGGATATGTCCCACCGGAGGCTGAAACCAAGCACTTCGCAGCTTTGCAAGAGGCCGCGCAGCCCGGCTATGCAGACGCCAACATGCAGGCCAGCCTCGGACTTGCAATGGAAGATCCATCCCGCTCGTTGCCCAAATTGGCGGCAGCGGCGGTCGAATGGGCGCGGAACTCGACGGCCACAGCGAGGGATGAAGACGCAGACAAGGATTGGATGCGTGAGCAGGCAGTCGTCACCGCTGCGATGATCGCTATACGCGACGGCGACGCCGAGTTGCGCGCTCTGTACGCTGGGTGGGCGCACGGCGTCTTCGTCCAAGCACTCCAGACTAAGGAAGACCCGGTCCACCGATTTCGGTCGGGACTTCGGTTCAACCCGATCGCAATCGCATTCATCGGAAAGATCCACGCATTGAAGGATCGCGCCGACGCTGGGGATGTGCGCGCCATCCTGGAGGTGGCCGGCAGCGGCAACCCAGCCGCAGCACACGGGTTCGGCGCTGCCGCCCTCTCGCTCGCCTCCATCGACGAACGCTTGCCGCGCGCAGTTCTGCGGTGTGCTTTTACGGCGAGTATCCGGCCGAGTCGCGAATGGGACCTACCCGAGGACGAGGTTGCAGCGCGTTCAGAGCGCCACCGGCAACAGGTCCGAGCGACCGTGGATGCTGAACTGTCATGGCTTGCCGATGAGCGTCCTGAGCCGGACTGGCCGGCATTCCCGTTGGAAGCGCCGCGGCGACGGCGGCAGGGTATCCGGCTACCAGGCGGACGAGAGCAGCAGGATATGCCTGCACAGCAAAGCCCACGACCAGACATATATACTGACCACCAAGCTGCAGCGCTTTGGCTCAGAAACGCCGCCGGACTCTTCGATGTAGTCAAGAGGCCCTGGATAGCGGACATAGCGCGAACTTACGCCTCTTGGACCTTTACGGCGAACGGGACCTTTCTGGACGTGGACGATGACGTTGCTAACCCACCTACGGAATGGAACGATGCCTACTTCGAGTTGCTGGCCCACTGCCTGCCCGGTCTTGCACTGCAGGAGGTTGGGCAACTCGCGCTGACGCCAATCAGCTCACTGCCCGACGAGCCGTTCTTCGACGTAGTCACACAGTTCCTGCGAAGCGTTGATGCCGTCTACTTCAATGATCGCGGTCTGCAGGATACCATCGCGATTAGCATTCGGTCCGCACTCGGGAGTCGAATGATGTCCAGCAGGGGCTGGGAATGGCTAGGGGGTGACCGGTCCGCCTCAATCGAGAGGTATATAGGACGGGCCATCGCCGTTCTCTTCTTTAACGATTACAACTCATTCCAACCCGCCAAATGCTACTTGCTTTCAAAAGGCATTGATAGGCTCGATCCCTTTCTCACGGTGCTGGGAAGGTTGGTTGAAAGCGGTCCGTCGCACTTTGTCGCTATCGTGACCCTCAACCTCTTAGAGGTCTCTCCTAAGCCGGCACATCTGCCGTTTATCGTATTAGCGGCTAAGACTTGGCTGCAAAGCTACCCCAATGACAGCGAATTTTGGGTCGATCACGGTTTCGGTTATCGCGTATGCGGATGGATGGAAGAAGTTTGGCGCCAGGAGCCGGCGCTGCTTGATACTGACAAAACGGTACGGATCGACGTGGATCGATTGCTCGCGGCGTTAATTAGCTTAGGCGTCGTTAATGCCAGGCGACTGGAAGAAGCGCTCGCTAGAGGATCAGTAAGCGGGGGGTGACCGCCTTCGGGGCCGCAGATGCCAGTCGTTGGGTTGCATTTGAACGAGCCGCAAAGACACAATTTGGAGGGCATAATCACATGGGAACACTATTCTATTCTTGGCAAAGTGATACCCCATCCAAAACCAATCGAAGCTTCATAAAAAACGCTATTGAAAAAACGATAAGAAACATAAGTAAGAATGTCGAAATGGAGGAAGCCATCCGGTTAGACCAGGACACACAAGGTGTACCAGGAACTCCAGAGATAGCAAACACCATCCTGCATAAAATTGACGAATGTGACATATTTCTGTGCGACCTAACCATTGTAGCTAGGACTACAGACCGGAATCAGGTCCCGAATCCAAATGTATTGATCGAACTAGGTTACGCAATGAAAGCCATTGGCGCAGCGCGCATTATAGCAGTGATGAATGAGGCATATGGAACTGCAGCCGATGGATTGCCGTTCGACCTGCAACACCGTCGCTGGCCTATTCGATATTCGCTTTCCACTGAAGCGGCTGCAGAAAATCGGAACGAGCAAAAAAATTCGCTTACAGCACGGTTCGAAGAGGCTATTAGAAGCATACTTGAAAACAAAGCTTTTCTTTCGGCTGCAGATGTTACGCCTCCGAAGTTCCCGGCAGTCGAACCCAAAGACGGGAAAGCGCGATTCCGCCCACGAGGGGAACCCCTCGGCATGTATTTGGACCCTTTCCCTTTGAGGGGAGGTGGTACCAATGACGTCTTTCTCTCTAACGGTCCCGCTATGTGGCTCCGTCTCATGCCGATTATCGATCCTGGGAAAAAGTGGACAGCAGATGAACTGAAAGAATGCGCCATTAGGGGAGGCACCATGAATCTCAGCCCCTTCTATGGTGATGCCGGTTTCCTCCGAGAGGAGGACGGTTTCGGCGTTTATGCCTTCAAGGGGGATGATTCTTCTGAGACCAACTCGGTCGCTTTTGTTTTCGAAACGGGGGAAATCTGGAGCATCGACACGACTCTGCTCTCTTTTGACGGGGAGGATCGTCTTTTTTTCGAGGAAATCGCAAAGCGGTATACCACGTGCCTCGAAAAGTATGGTCACTTTCTTCAGCTTCTGGACATAGTAGGTCCTTATCGCTGGATCGCCGGCTTGGAAGGAGTGAAGAAACGCCATCTCGTTATACCGGCGCCGCCAAAACATATGAGCATTGGACCCGGGCCAGTGTGCCGCGCCGACGTCATCACGGAGGAAGGCACCTATGACACAAAAGAACCCCCGGCTTCCTCCTTGCGCCCGTTCTTCGATCTAATTTTTCGTAAGTGCGGCACATCACGCCCCGACTACTTGAACCTTTGAACGTGCTGTTTGCTAATCGCGCAACATAGCCCCACTAAAGAGGTTGGTCGGGTGCCCCGTGTTTGCATTTGTATAGGGCTCCCGTTTTATGTATGATAAACGACGTTATCATCCATAAAACCCCACAGGGCGTGAGTTTCGTTCTCTATGCCTGATTTCCTGTCGCCCAGCGAGTATTTTCATCAGAAGAAATCCCGGCCGCGAAAACATTTCGGGCAGCATTTCCTTGCGAAGCCGGCAACCGCCCTCAGGATCGTGCAAAGCGCCGAGCTGAAAGAGGGCGATGTCGCCGTCGAGATAGGACCGGGGCTTGGAGCGCTCACCCGTTTCATGTTGCCCGAAGTTAAAAGGCTTCATCCGATCGAGGTGGACGGAGAAATGGGTGAGTACCTGCGTGAAAGGGCGCCGGCGGAAAAGGCGTTAATTTACGAACAGGACGCCCTCTCATTTGACTTCGAAAATCTGGGCGGCACAGAGGGAAAGCGCCTGATTGCGCTGGGAAATCTCCCTTAAACAAGATGATGAAGTGCGCTCCGGCCCGTGGTAGAATAGTTCAAACGCGATCACAAAGGCTTGCCCATGGTCTTCACGCCCAACCTGACCATTTTGTCGCCGCCACAGCTTGACCTGTGGCCGGAACTCGACGCCACACCGGAACACTTCACGCTCTATGGCGGGACGGCGCTTGCGTTGCGCCTTGCGCACCGGGCGTCGGTTGATTTCGATTTTTTCTCAAACCTGTCCGTTGACCCTGATGAACTTGCCGCCGCTGTCCCTTACCTCAAGGGCGCCGAGCGGGTGCAGGTCGCCCCTGACACTTTGAAATGCCGCATTGAGCGTTCCGGCCCCGTCCTGGTTTCGTTTTTTGGCGGGCTTGGCCTTGGCCGGGTCGCGCCTCCGGAGAAAGCGGAGGGGCGAACGTTGTTTGTCGCTTCTCTGCTGGATATTGCCGGAACGAAAGCTGCCGTGGTGCAGAAACGAGCCGAGGCAAAAGATTATCTTGATATTGATGCGCTGCTGCAGCACGGCATTGAGCTGCCGACCGCGCTTGCGGCGGGCCGTGTCATCTATGGGCGCAGTTTCAACCCTCTCATTACGCTGAAGGCGCTTACCTTTTTTGATGATGTGCCAACACTGTCTGCCGATGTGCGCAGGCGGCTCGCGGCTGCTGTTGAGACCGTCGATCCGGCCAGCCTTCCCCCGGTGGCGACTTACGCCGGACGGAGGGACGAAAACGGACATACACCATGAAGCCTTTACCCGCGACACCGGAACTTTTAAACGTGGCGCGCCGTGTCGTCTGGTTCAAGGAGCCCGAGAAGGCGCTTGCCGATCCGGTGCATTTTCTTGCCCATGTCATGACCTACGGCACGGTTGAGGATTTGAAGGCGCTCACGGGAATTGTAGGGAAGGAAGACTTCAGTGAAGTGTTGGACAATGCCCCGCCGGGGATCTTTGATGCGCGCTCGTGGGCTTACTGGAACCTGAAATGCGGCCGCCAGCCCGCGCCGCCCCTGCCAACACGCACCGGCCTGCAGCCGGTGCGCCCGAGTCCTTGACTTTATTTTGCCGGGCCAACATGAACGACCGAAAACACCTTTACACACGCCGAGGTGAATAATGACGTTTGAATAGACCTGTTTCTTTATGTATCATAAACGACGTTATCATCCATAAAACCCCACAGGGCGTGAGTCCAGTTCTCTATGCCTGATTTCCTTTCACCCAGCGAGTATTTTCATCAGAATAAATCCCGGCCGCGAAAACGTTTCGGGCAGCATTTCCTTGCGCAGCCGGCAACCGCCGAAAGGATCGTTCAAAGCGCCGAGCTGAAAGAGGGCGATGTCGCCGTTGAGATAGGACCCGGGCTTGGAGCGCTCACCCGTTTCATGTTGCCCAAAGTTAAAAGGCTTTATCTGATCGAGGTGGACGGAGAGATGGTTGAGTACCTGCATGAAAGGGCGCCGGCGGAAAAGGCGGTAATTTACGAACAGGACGCTCTCTCATTTGACTTCGCAAATCTGAGCGACACTGAGGGAAAGCGCCTGATTGTGCTGGGAAATCTCCCCTATAACATCAGCTCCCCTTTGGTGTTTCGTCTGCTCGAGAGTTTCCCGGCGATCGAACGGGCTGTGTTCATGGTCCAGAAGGAGGTTGGAATGCGATTCGCCGCCGCTCCAGGCTCAAAAGACTATGGGGTGCTCACGGTCCTTCTCGGGATTTATTCCAAAGTGCAGGCGCTTTTCACCGTCGGGCCCCGCCAGTTTTATCCGCCTCCTAAAGTGGATTCAATCGTGCTTCGGATCGATTTCGGGAATGAGCGCCCTGCGGGTCCTGACTTCGAATTTCTGAGAAAACTGGTCAGCAAAGCCTTTCAGCAGCGGCGAAAAACCCTGGGGAACAGCCTGACGGGCGTCTTCGGCCTTTCTGCCGGCGCCATAAAAGACGCCTGTGAGCAAGCCGCCATCGACCCGAAAAGGCGTCCGGAAACTCTTTCGGCACATGAGTTCCTTGCACTCGCCGGATTGGTTCGCCGGCAAACTCTCACCGGCAACCGGTTGTAAAATTCCACCACTGTGCTAAAATGCCGCCTTTCTAACTCGAATTTGACGTGATGGTTTGCTGACCGTGATGGAAAAGGATTTATTCACAGGAAAAGCGGCTCTTGTAACCGGAAGCTCGAGGGGAATCGGCCGCGCTATAGCTCTGGGCTTTGCGCGGGCCGGGGCCGACCTGGTTATAAATCATTCCAAGGCCGGAGGGAGTTCGCAAAAAAAAGCGGAGGAGGTTTGCCGCGAAATCGAGGGGCTGGGGCGGAAAGCCTTTGTCGTGCAGGCTGATATCGGTTTGAAATCATCTGTCAGGGAGATGATCGAGGCGGTTTCAGGCCGATACGGCCGGCTCGATTTTCTGGTCCTCAATGCGGCCAAAGCTCCTTTCAAGCCGATCGAAAAGCTGCTGGAAAGAGAAATGCGGCAGCTTGTCGAAACCAACTTCATGGGGAATATCTTCTGTATCCAGGAGGCTTTGCATCTGCTGGGGGCCGCTGAGGGCAAAATCCTTTTCATATCGAGTCTGGGGAGCCGTTTCTACAACCCGGCCTACCCTCTTGGAAGCATGAAAGCGGCAATGGAAGCGGTAGTGAGAGACTGCGCCGAAAGTCTGGCGCCCAGAAAGATTTCCGTCAACGGAATCTGCGGTGGTGTGGTCAAAACGGACTCGTTCAAGGTCCTGCGGCAGCACATGGAAGAGCTTGAGCACATACCTGAGGAACTGTGCGTAAGTCCGGACGCCATTGCCGACGTAGCTGTTTTTCTTTGCGGCCCCGCCGCTCGAGGGATTCGCGGCCAGACCATTGTGGTTGACAATGGCTTGAGCAATAGACTATATCGCCCCGCATGGGCAGGAGAGCAGAAATCAAGAAAAGGGGTTGACTCATAATGAAACAAAATCTCATTCCCGAACAGAGGGTCCTGGAGGAAGTAAAAAAAGCTATCTCGGAGGGAATCGATATCAATCCGGCGAGCGTTAAACCGGAAAGTTCCCTGATGAAAGACCTTGGCGCCGAATCGCTCGATTTTCTGGATATAAATTACCGCCTGGAACAGACTTTCGGGATCAAGATGGCCCGGCGCTCCGTCCTCGATCATATGGAGGAGCTGTTCGGTGAAGAAAGCGCAATCGATTCGGACGGCAAGCTGACCGGCAAAGCCGCCGAAGTGCTGGCAGTACGGTACGACGGGTCCGGGAAAAAGCTTCATGCCGGCATGGACATGGACGATCTGCCCGCAATGGTTACGGTCAGCTCTATCGTCGAAGGGGTAGTGAATCTTCTGGATACGCTGCCCGAAAAATGTGTCAACTGTGGGGCCCAGAGCTGGAACCTGCACGAGGAAACCCACATACATTGCGGATCGTGTGGTGAGGCGGCGACATTCACCAGTGGTGATGACCTCACGCAAATCTGGCTGAATCAGGTCCAGGAGAATAAAAAAATCTTTTAATGACAGGATAAGCTTCAGGACCGTATTTGAATATGCCGAGAACAAGGCATCCCGCGAACGCCCAACGCGCACGATAGACCCTTGCGGGGATGCCTTCCGGGCTATGCATCACTCGTCGCATAGGGTTATTTATGGTCTATCATACGAGAAAGCGGGTGGTCGTTACGGGTTATGGAATGGTCACCCCGATCGGGAAAGACAGCCGGGAAACCTTTGAGAATGCTCGAAACGGGGTCTCTGGAATAGACTTTATCAGTTCTTTTGAGACGGAGGGATTGCCTTGCCGAATCGGAGGACAGGTGGACGATTCCCGGCTGAATGCTCTCCCGGCTAAAGGGCTCCAGGGAATAGAAAAATGCAGCTCTCGCGGCCTGAAGCTCATGATATCGGCGGTGTCCGAAGCCGTCGCAGCGGCCCGCCTGGATTTAGTCGAAGACAGGGATAGAATCGGCGTAAGCCTCGGGTATCACGGGGAAAATCCTTCGGTTGAAGACATGATCCTCTTATACCGCTATAGCGGCAAAGAGGTCTGGGATGTCAGCGGCCTCACAAAAAACGGCGTTTATTCCTTCTTTAATTTCTTCCGCAGGAAACCTGACGTGGCCACCTCGATCCTGTCGATTCTGTTCGATTGCAGGGGCAGCAATCTCACTATTGTGTCCGCTTGCGCGGCCGGGTCTCAGGCGATCGGCGAGGCGGCCGGGATCATTAGAGAGGGCAAAGCGGACGTGATGATTGCCGGAGGGTGCGAATCCAATCTCAACTTTTCGGGTTTTGTCGGTTTCGTTCTGATCCGCGCGCTTTCAGAGAGGTACTCCTCTCCGGAGAAAGCGTCCAGGCCCTTCGACCGAAAAAGAAATGGCTTCGTGATGTCCGAGGGGGCTGGGACGCTGGTTCTCGAAAGCCTCGATCATGCTCTTGAACGCAAGGCGCCCATTTTCGCTGAAGTGCTTGGATATGGTTCTTCGGGCGATGCGTTTCGAATAACGGACATGCATCCCAAGGGCGACGGCGCGGCTTTCGCCATGCAGGGGGCCATCGCAGACGCCGGCCTTACCTGCGCCGATATCGAGTACATTAATGCTCATGGGACTTCGACTCTGCAAAACGACCAGATAGAGACCCTGGCGATAAAGAGGATTCTGGGAGAAAGGGCGAAGAAGATTCCCGTCAGCTCCAACAAGTCGATGATAGGCCACACCATTGCAGCCGCAGGCGCAATAGAGGCAGGCCTTACCATAATCGGCATGAACCGTTCCGTGCTCCTTCCGACGATCAACTACGAATTCGCCGACCCGAAATGCGACCTCGACTATGTCCCCAACCGGGCCCGCGAAATGGAACACGGGATCGCGCTATCCAATTCCTTCGGCTTCGGCGGGCAAAACGCCTGTCTATGCCTTGGTAAATTCCGCCAATGAAAGCCATCCCTGACAGCAGTTCATCTCCCTTGACCGATCGAATCGTTATAACGGGGCTGGGAGCGGTTTGCTCGCTCGGGAACTCGGTTATGGAAATCGGTCGGGGGTTGAGGTCGGGAAAATCCGGCATCGAAGAAATTACGGATTTCGATGCCGGCGAGTCAGGCTTTTTAGCAGCTCAGGCGAAAAATCCCCCCGCAATTAAGACCGATATTCATCCTCAGCTTGCCAGGTCTATGGGAAAGCATCTTTCGCTTCTGCTCGCCTCTACGGAGGAAGCCCTGTGCAGCGCCGGAATCAGGCCGGCGATGTTCGATCCTCAGGATATGGGATTTTTTGCCGGGATGGGAATGGTTGATTATCACGTCGAAGACCTGCTTCCGGCCGTACTCAAGTCGCTGAGCCGGGGTGGCGATCTGGACTACGATAAATTTTTTTTCAGCGGCTGCCAGGAAATTTATCCTTTGTGGCCTCTTGGCATGCTTAATAATGTGGCTTTTTGCCAGGCCGCCATACACTTCGGCCTGCGCGGCGAGAACTGCGTTTTTTCGCCGCACGGAGACGCCGGGATTCAGGCTGTCGCCGAAGCAGTCAAAGTTCTGGAGGAAGGAAAAGCAAAAGTGGCGCTCGCAGGGGGCGTGAGTGAGGAGATATCGCCACTCAGTCTCGCTCGGGCCAGGTTGAAAGGATTGCTTCGGCCTCCTGAGCGCCAATCGGGAGCGGGAAGCCCAAAGGGGGCCACTGCGGAGATTGTCCTTGGAGAAGGCGGGGCGATGCTGGTTCTGGAGCCGATGTCAGGCGCCGTTGATAGAGGGGCGAACATCCTGGCCAGGGTAGTTGGTTTCGGGTTTTCATGCGAAAAGGACCATAGAGGCCGTTTTGCTTCCGAGCGGGCCATATTCTCCGCGATCGAGGGAGCGCTTTCTCAGGCTGAACTGGACCCCACCCGGATCGATTTGATTATGCTCGGAAGTTTGAGTCAAAACGAACTGGAAGCTGTCCGAAAGATTTTCGGCATGGCTTTGGAAGCGCCTATAATGGTCGCTACGGCCAAAACATTGGGCGAAGCGTTTGCAGCCGGACCCATACTGAATACTGCGATTGGGCTGAGCAGTCCGGATTTGGCGGCATCGCCGCAGGATATTCGCCCATACCCGCCCCCGGGAGGCGGTGCGCCCAGGGGCCCATCGAACACGGGCCGGGTCCTGATAAATGGGATCAGTTATGAAGGCCGTTGCGCGTCCATGATTGTCGAGAAAACCGCCGGTGAAATTAAATGAGACTTCTGCTCTATGACCGGATAACCAGCCTTGCGCCCGGGGAATCGATAACGGGGATAAAGACCTTCTGCCTTTCTGAAGAGTATTTCCGCAGGCATTTCAGCAAAGAAGCGCTCATCCCGGGGGTTATGTTCATCGAGGCCATGGCTCAGCTCCTTGGCTGGCTGATTATACATACGCATGATTTTCGGATCTCGGCCGTAATGTCGCTGATCGAGGATGTGAAGGCGGCGCCCGATCTCAGGCCGGGTTTTTCCGCTGAGATCTCCGGACGCCTGGCGTCAACGTCGATGAGCGATTCGCTGGGTTCGGCGCAAATGAGCGTTGAAGGCCGCGAAATAGCATCGATCGGCAGAATCATCTACGTCCATTCCCCAATGGCGGACCAGGATGCGCTGCGTAGAATGTTTCGCTACTACGGGGGTTGGAAGGGGACCGAAAAAGCCTGACATGGGCAACCGAAAGGTAGTAATAACAGGTCTTGGACTTGCCACCGCGTTGGGGCTGGAAGTCGAGGAGAGCTGGCGCAGGGCCTTGTCCGGCGTCTGCGGGGTGAGTAGAGTAAAGCTGCCCTGCGCCGGAAAATCCTCCGTTCAGGCTGCCGGACAGGTTTCAGCCGAAGATTGGGAGCGGATTTGCCGCCAGTTCCCCTCCGAGGCCGAAACAGAAGGAGAGTTCCGGACCCTTTTTGCTCTTTGGGCCGCAAAAGAGTCATTGAGCGACGCCGGGTTAGCGCAAAACAGCGGAGACCGCTCGAGGTTCGGAGTGATGCTTGGCTCGGGGCTTGGAATAAATCGGCTGGAAGACATTTACAATTGGATCGGCCCGGAGAGAAAATTCGATTCAACGCGGTTTGCGGCCGAATTGGACCGGGTTAATCGGGAATCGATAATCCGTAATAATTCGAGCGAGCCTGGTGTGGTTATATCCGAAAGGTTCGCCCTGCGTGGAATGAACACGACGGTTACTACCGCCTGCGCATCGGCGACTCAGGCCTTGGGGGCTGCTTACAGGGCGATCAAAAGAGGGGAGGCGGACCTGATTCTGGCCGGAGGCGCCGACTCGATGATAAACCCGGTGGGGCTTGTCTTTTTCGTGTTGCTTGGGTCCGCCGCTGTATCGAAAGTCGAGCCTGAGCGCCTTTGCCGTCCTTTTGACCGAAAAAGGTCCGGACTGGTCATGGGCGAAGGGGCGGGCATGGCCGTCCTGGAAGCTGAGTCTCACGCGCTGGCTCGAGGCGCAAGGATTTATGCTGAGGTTGCCGGATACGCTTCCACTATGGATGCTTGGCGGCTGACCGCCCCGCATCCCGAAGGGCAGGGGGCGGAGGGTTCCATGTCACGGGCATTGGCGGACGCGGGGATCGGACCGGGTGAAATCGATTATATAAACGCTCATGGCACATCAACGAAGCTCAACGATCTGGCCGAGACAATCGCCATAAAGAAGGTTTTTGGCCAGGTTGCAAACCAACTCGCGATAAGTTCGACGAAGTCCCTGATCGGTCATCTGTTGGCCGGCTCAGGTGGGCCGGAGTTTGTGTTTACCGTGCTCTCGGTCGCCAGGGATGAAATTCATCCGACAATAAATCTGTCCAATCCCGATCCTAACTGCGATCTGGATTACGTTCCAAATGCCGGGCGCCACAAAGTTGTTCGTGCAGCACTGTCGAACTCATTCGGCTTTGGCGGGCAAAATGCTACGATTGTGGTAAGAAAGTATTCAGGCAGGACGTGAAATGAAGCTCGACCTAAGCGGAAAGACCGCCCTTGTCACCGGAGGCGCGCGTGGCATCGGGGCCTCCATAAGCCGGACGCTCGCGGCCGCAGGCGCGAAGGTTGTCATAAACTTCAATAAATCCGGTGAAAAAGCCGGCAAGCTCCGCGATGAAATCCGCTCCGAAGGATTTGAGTCAGAGATTTTCCAGGCGGACGTGAGCGAACCGGATCAGGTGGACAGGCTTTTTCAATTTATCAGGAGCTATTCCGGGCGACTCGATATCCTGGTAAACAATGCAGGCATGATTCGTGATGCGCTCCTGCTCGCAATGAGCGCCGCCGAATGGGACAAGGTCCATGACGTAAACCTCAGAGGAGCGTTCCTGACAACCCGCATAGCCGCTGAATTGATGGTGCTGAAACACTACGGAAAGATTATAAACATCGCCTCCGTGTCAGGAATTCGCGGCGGACGGGGCCAGACCAACTACGCGTCGGCCAAAGGCGGGTTGATCTCATTCACCCGCGCTTGTGCGGTCGAGCTTGCTCCCAAGGGAATTCAGGTAAACGCTGTGCTGCCGGGTTTTATCGAAACGGAAATGAGCACCCGCGCCAGGCGGCGGGCCGGAGAAGCGCTTCTGGACCGCATCCCCGCGCAGAGATTCGGCAACCCGCAGGAAGTGGCCAACCTCGTCCTCTTCCTTGCCTCAGAATTCTCGGATTACATTACGGGCCAGGCGATCCCGGTGGATGGAGGTTTGAGCGTCTCATGATTCATATCTTGCAGGGGGTCGACATCGTACCTGTTTCGAAAATGAAGAGTATCATGCTCGCGCGCCCGGAATTCGCCTCAGAAATCTTTACAGACAGGGAGCGGCAATATTGCTTTTCCATGCCGGACCCCTACGTTCATCTGGCTGGGCGGTTCGCGGCCAAGGAAGCTTGCCTGAAGGCGCTCGGAACGGGATTGTCCGGGAGCGGAATAGACGGCGCGCTGCGCGAAATAGAAGTGGCGCCTGAGAGGTCCGGCAGACCTGCGCTCTCGCTAAGCGGCTGGACAGAAAAAATCGGACGCCGAAGGAAAGTTTACCAGTACACGGTATCGATTTCCCATGCAGGGGATTTCGCCATCGCCTCTGTAATCCTTGCCGCCGAAAAACCGGACCCGGCCTCCCGCTGACGCCCCGTCTCCGGTCATGGACAGTGATCATAGACAGGTCATGAAGGGATAGCGTCGAGAATGGCGGCGGTCGGCCTGCCCGCTACGCGCTCGCACGACGCCAAGCGGTTACTTTTTTCGGTAGGGTGCTATATAAGTCTATCATACGAAGAATCAGGGAGGAAGCCATCCCATGAGATACCTTCTGGTTGACCGAATAATGGCCCTTGAAGATGGGAATAAGATAACCGGGGTGAAAAATGTCGCCATGAGCGAGGACTTTTTGGAATTCCATTTTCCTAACAACCCGATCATGCCCGGCATAATGCTCCTTGAAGCTCTGGTTCAGCTCAGCGGCTGGCTCAATGCGGCGTCTTCGGATTTCGAGAAATGGTTTTTGCTGTCCAGGGTGTTGAAATGCAATTTCTACGGCTTTGTTCTTCCCGGCGACCAGGTGGATCTGAGTGTGAGTGTCGGCGCCGCGCCTTCGCAGGACCTCAAAATCTATAGGGGATCTGCGGAGGTCAATGGAAAACGCAAGATCAAGGCGGAGTTTCAGGGGAGCCTGGTCAACCTGGAAACCATCGAGGAAGTTGAAGAGCAGAAAAGGTTTTTTGCAATACTTACGCGAAAAATTCGATTCTAGCGCCGTGTGTCAGGTCTCGCTTCACTCAATCCAACCTGCGTAATGGGCGATGTGGCTTATTTACGCTTTTTTGTGATTAGCTGCCTGGGGATATGTCAATGTCTTTGCAACGGGGGGTTGTCGTCACTGGAATGGGCCTGGTCACGCCCCTGGGAAACGGGGTCGAGGCTAACTGGAAGGGGCTGCTGGCCGGCAGGACCGGCATTGAACGCCATGAGCGCGCAGGCCAGCCGGAATATCTCCAGTTGTTCGGAAAAGTCAAGGGACTGGAGCGGCCGAATGGGGTTCCGGCCAACATGGCCGGCCAGGTGCGGTTCCTGAACAGAGGTTCGGTGCTCGGGTTCGAAGCTGCAAAGGAGGCCGTGGAGGGATCGAATATCGATATGCCGGCTATCCCCAGGGAGCGGAGATCTCTATTCCTGGCTTCGGGGGACCTTACAAAGGTCGGCTACGAGTTCATGCACCCTGCCCTCAAAGATGCGATAAAGCACGCCGAAAAGGGAACAGATTTCTCCGTCCTCAATAAATCGGCCATGGACAAGGTAAATCCATTCTTCCTGCTCGAATCCATCAGCAACAATCTTTTCAGCTTTCTGTCGGCCGTATTCGAGTTTATGGGTCCAAACACGAGCCTTGCAAGCCTTTCACCCTGTGGCGCCCTGGCCCTGGAGCTGGCCTGCCGCAAGATTCGTACGGGAGAGGCGGATGTAGCGCTTGCCGTGGGGTGTGGATGCTGGATCACGGAAATTCCCATGTACGAGATGGACGGACTCGGAATCCTGTCCAAGTGCAGGCATGGCCCGGCTTCATTCAGGCCGCTTGACCGGGCGCGGGATGGATTCATTCCCGGAGAGGGCGGCGCCGCCATATTGTTCGAGGACAGTGAACGGGCAAAGGCTAGAGGCGCCCGGATTCTGGCCGAAATAAAAGGGTTTGGCAACTGCATTGAGGTCCCGCAGGGGAAGGGTTTGAGCGTTCCGGAGCAAATTTCGAAAAATTCCATTAACACCGCCCTGGAGGATGGCGCCGTCGATTGGCCGGACCTCGCTTTTATATGCCCTCACGGAAGTGGGACGCGCAAAGGGGACCGTTCGGAGCTAAACTCTATCGCTCAAATCATGGGCGGTCCAAAAGATGAAGTTCCCGTTTGCGCCCTCAAGGCTTATACCGGGCACATGGGTGCGGCAAGCGACATCTGTGAAGTTATCCTCGGCGTCAAAGCAATTAATGAAGGCATTGTTCCGGGTACGCTCAACTTCACAAGAACCGAAGCAGCTTTCGAGGGCATGGGTATTTCAGCTTTGAACAGGGAAGCCAGGGGCAGAAGCTTTCTGTCTGTTAGTTATGGAATAATCGGCCAGTGCTCGAGCGTTCTGGTGGAAGGCCGGGCACGCTGAACATGGGGAAAAAAGGGAAGGGCAAGACTCTCCAGATTGTCGAATACCTGGCCTTTTACGCCACTGTCGCCATTACAAGGTCGCTCCCTTTAAGGGCGCTCAGGGTAATTTGCGGGTTTCTCGGACGCGCGCTCTACGCTGCTGTGCCTCGAAGACGTAAAATAGCCCTGCAAAATATCAGGATCGCCTTCGGCGACAAGATGAGTGAAAAAGAGATAAAAGAGCTTGCGCGCCTTAGTTGCAAAGCTTTTTTCCTGACCGCAGTTGAAATGATAAGATCGCCCTTTCGCCTGGAGGGCGCAAAACTCGTCCGTGACAGCAGATACAAGAGCGAGCATCTGGAACATCTTTTTCAGAAGGCGAAGATGATTCATGACGAGGCCGGAGGATGCATCTTCGTTACCCCGCACCTCGGCAACTGGGAAATGCTGCCCTATGTCAGCGCTCTGATCGGGATTCCGCTTGCCATAGTCATCCGTCCACTCGACAATCCCTATCTGGAACGCGCCCTTCTCTCCAGTCGCATCGCAAGCGGGCAACTCATGATTCCTAAAATAAACGCCATGTTCTCACTGGAACGCATGCTGCGGAAGGGGAAGTCGGTTGGAATGCTTCCGGACCAAAGCACTAGCAGGGGGCTTAGGATTGAGTTTTTCGGAGAAAGCGCCACGGTCACTCCGATCCCGGCGCTCCTGGCAATCAGGCACCGGCGTCCGGTTGTCGTTGTCGCGGCGTGCCGCACGAATGATCCTTACTTCTTTGAAGGGTTCGTGTCGGACCCTATATGGCCCGATCCGGCCAAGGCAGACGAGCGCTCCGAGATCCTTCGAATCACCAGGGAAATAAACCTGAAAATAGAGGAAATAATCCGGAGATTTCCCGAACAGTATCTATGGATGCACAATAGGTGGAAAGAATCCGGCAGGAAGCCAATCTTTGGCAATAGAAACAGCAATTTAGAGCCATGAAGTTTTCGTTGGGTCTAATATTCTCATGCAATTCCTATCTTCAAGCTTTGCTCATTATTTGGGATAGTCCGGTCTTGTCCTAACCGTCTGGTTGTATTCAAGACGATATATGTATGTACTGTCAGGCAAAATGTTTATTTCAGGTCATCAATTCCTATTATGGGGAGGTCAACAATGACCCGGAAAAGAAGGAGAAAAATAAGAAAGTCACATGAAATTGTGCTGGGCGTTGCGCTGTTAAGCCTTGTGGCGACCATGACCGGTTGTGACGATTCGGCTCATAGGAGGCGATGTGTAGACAAGACCGGGAAGGTGGTTACTGAAGAAAAATGTGTGGAAGATGAAGCCAGACGGCATTATGGCGGAGTCGGTCCCGGTATATTTTTCTGGTACTACGGCGGCGGAGGATACGGTCCTGGAAGCGTGGTCAGCGGCGGCAGCTATACCGCGCCCCGTGGTTATGGAAGCTCTGGGGGCGGCCGCTTTTCGACTTCTCCCGGCGCCGGCGCATCAGGCGGAAGCGGAAGCTCTGTCGGCGGTTCGGTAAGCAGAGGTGGTTTTGGCGGCAGTTCCGGCGCTCATGGTGGCGGCGGGATCGGAGGATAAGAAGAAAATTTTCGGCTGGACGCCTCGCGGAGCGTAAAGAAAGGAACAGATTCTTCCGGCTGGAGCCGGTCAGAGGAATGAGCAGATTATATGAAGAGAATGAAAATCCAACCGCGCGAAAACTGGCAAACCAAGGTGGAAGCCTCGGGACTTTTATATCATCATAATCCTGACGGCGTTTACTGGAACGAAAGCGCCTATTACCTGTTTAATTCACAACAAATCGATGTTCTATACGATGCGGCTAACGATCTTCACCAACTGGCTGTGAAAGCCGTCCAGCATGTCATCGACAATAATCTTTTCACGCAACTTGGCGTTCCGGAAGAAGCCATCCCTATTATCAGGAAATCCTGGACGAAAAAGGACCCCACGCTTTATGGCCGGTTCGACTTCGCTTATGATGGGGTCAATCCGCCCAGGATGTTGGAATACAACGCCGACACGCCGACGGCCTTGCTTGAAGCCAGTGTCATTCAGTGGTTCTGGCTTCAGGAGGTTTTTGGCGCCGGATCGGATCAGTTTAATTCCATTCATGAAAAACTCCTTGAAAGCTGGCCGAAAATATTCCGGCGATGGGAAGAGGGCAGTAAACTCTATCTGACTTGTGTCGCTGATAGTATGGAAGACCTGGTCACCACCACTTATCTGATGGATACGGCTATTGAGGCCGGGATCAAGGCGGAGTTGATTTTCATAGGCGATATCGGCCTGGGGATCGAACCATTCACTCGATTCACCACTTTGGATGACATAACTATTGAAAACCTTTTCAAACTCTATCCCTGGGAGTGGCTCCTAGCGGACAAGTACGGGCAGTACCTTATACAGACGTTCGATAAAATGAACTGGATCGAGCCCATATGGAAGCTCATTCTTTCAAGCAAAGGGATACTGCCTGTTCTCTGGGAACTTAACCCCGGGCATCCCAATCTTCTCGAAGCCTATTTCGATGGACCGAGGGGGATGAAAGAATTCGTGAGAAAACCCCTGCTCTCCAGGGAGGGATCCAACGTTACCGTGTACCACGAAGGTAAAGAAGGGTTTCATACCTCCGGCACTTATGGGGAAGAAGGCTACATTTACCAGGCCCTTGCCCCTATTCCCTGTTTTGACGGAAATTATCCGATAGCCGGATGCTGGGTGATCGGCGGCGCCAGCGCCGGCATGGGCATCCGGGAATCCCAGACTATTGTAACCAATAACCTGAGCCAATTTGTGCCCCACAGATTCGAATAGCCAACACTAACGAACGAAAGGAGATCGGAGTGGATTTCTGGAACATAGTGCTTCAGATGGCTGTTTATCCATTATTGGGCATGCTGGTGGTGTGGTTGGTCAAGCTGGCCGACAACAAGCGGGCGCCTTTTGATGAGGACAAGGCAATGCTCCTGGAAAGCAATCTGGCTGTCGGGCTTAGAAAGTCCGGGATCTGTCTCGGTCTGTTTCTTGCTCTTGCCGGCATTCTTTCCGGCAATTCGTCAAAGATCCTGGCGGATTTGTGGAATTTTGCGCAGGGCGCGATCATGATCGTGATTCTTCTTTTCGTGACTTTTGAAATCAACAAAAGGATAATCCTCCGCAAGGTCAATAACGACGAGGCGGTAGCCAAGGGTAATGTGGCCGTAGGAGCTGTGGAATTCTCTACTCTTGTCGGCACCGGTATAATAATGAATGGCGCCTTCACCGGAGAGGGCGGAGGCCTTTGGGCGGCGGGCGTGTTTTTTGCCCTGGGTCAAATAGCCCTGGTGATCGTCTTCTATTTGGAAGCGGCCATTTCAAGACGCAATATTCAGGAGGAGATCGAAATCAAGGGCAACATTGCCGAAGGAGTCGATGTTGCAGGAATATTGATCGCCATCTCTATTATTTTGAGGGCCGCTATTATGGGACCATTTACCGGATGGATACCGGGACTTGAAGAATTTGGCATCTATCTCGCATTGGGCCTAGTGGCGCTTTTTGCTTTTAAGGCCCTGGCCCGAAAGATATTTATGCCCAGGGTTTCGTATGCTGATGAGATGGACAAGCAGCGTAATGAGGCTGTGGCTATTTTCGCGGCCTGCGTAGAAATCAGCGTGGCGGTTGTCATCGCCAACTCCATGTAGCCTTCAGAACCTGAAATGACGCGATATTAGAGAACAAAATTTATTGATAACTTAAAGATGATTTTTCCATTTCAGTCGCGAGGAAAAGGAAATGTCCGACCCGAAGGAAAGAAAATCCATTTTACTGGAAGAAGCCGGCAAACTTCGAGAACTTGTGGACCGCGTGATTGCCAGGCTGGAATCCGGCGAGCCGGCCGAAACGCTGTCCAGTGAGATTGCCGAGCTTAAAGAAAGAGTCATCGAACTTCTCCGGGGCATGGAAGATGTTCGGATGGAAGATGTCGTGGAGAAGGTGAAACAGCATGCGGCGGGCGCCAGGAAGAAATTCCAGGATGCTCTGGGAAACATAGGATCGTCGCTCGATGAACTGTATAGCAAAGGACAGAGCATTCTCGGCGAAAGGTTCGGCAAGAACGCAACGTGCCGGGATGACCTCAAGGCCATCATTATGTCTGCGGATCTAACTGCAGAGTATTTCGAGGCGATGCGCCGCAGAAACTGGAGTGACCAGGGCATACAGGAATCGCTCGACGTCCTGCGGCAAATTTTCCTTTCCAAAATTTGAGTGAGGGAGGCAGGATATGGAATCGAAGAAAATCCCGAAAGAGATTTTTTTGAAGCCTGCCGTTATCATGATAGCGGCCGTGATTATAGCCAGTGTGTTGCGAAACCCGGCATTAAGCATAATCGTTCTGATCGCTGGAGCGGCTTTGGCTTTCTGGACCGGAAGCACTGGTTTTAAAAACAGAATGGAAAAAGAGGGCAAAGCGGCGGCCGAAACCATGGCGGCAGCCGATGCGGCTAAAGATGAGCCGCTCAAAAAGCTGAAGGCCGAGACAGGCATGGCGGATGAGCTGACGATGCAACTGCGCTCCATTTCGGATACCGGCGACCGGCTTGTCCATTATGATGCCGCAAACAGTGCTGTGGTGGCTGAGATTCTCAAGGCCTACAGCGGATTTGTCCGGGATTACCTGGAAGGGGCGGCCGATTTTGCCAAAAAATACCGCCGGGCCAAGACCTTCATTAAAACCAAGGACCCTAATTCCCTGGCGCTGGAGGTCCGGACCCTGGAAAAACGCATAGCAGACGGCGAAAAAGGGCTGGAGAAGATGCTGACCGAAAAAAAGTCCACCCTTCACCGGCTTGAAGGCATGGTGAGCAATCAACCCATCATCCGGAACGGTATAGAGACCATCCAGGCAACCCTTGAATCACTGGATGCTTCCATTGCGGAAGCCGAAGCCGATCCCGGAAGGCAGAAGGAAATCATGGATCAAATTCAGCTCACTCTGTCGTCAACGGCCACAGCCATCGAGAAGACACTGGTGGCGGTGAGCAGCAACGACCAGACAATCAAACAGGGCTAAACCGACACGAATCAACGGAGGTTTTGAACAATGGAACAGCAAACCCAACCTGCAGAAAGCAAGGCATTGACTCTGGTCCCGCTTTCTATCGGCCAGATGGAAAAGGCCAAAGAGATGTCGGTAGATGAAATCAAGTCTGTTTTCCGTCAGGATAGCGCAACTGACGTTGAAGCGCGCAAAACCACGGCCCAGATGACCGAGGCCAGCCAGAATTATTTGAAAGTATCCAGGGGCCTGGGAGTCGCCATTCACGAACTGCTGGCGGAAAATGACGATCTTCAGAAGAAATGGTCGCAGGTCCTGGCCGCTCTGGCCACTCGCCAGGACGGCAGTGCGGCCGACTTCAAGCAAAAGCTGGCTTCGGCTCATATTCCTTTTTTTAGCGACAGAGCCAAAAAATCGATCGAGCATGAAATTGAAGTAAACATTCTTGAAATCCTGCCCGATCTCTTGCGCCAGCAGTGGGACGTCACCCAGAAGTCGGCTGACAGGATACAGGTCCAGAAAACCTTGCTGGCCGAGTCCAAAGAAGAAGCCGACCAGCATTTTCGGCAGCTCGGAGATGACATCATTCGATATCGGGAAGAAGCTCAAAAGACAAGGGAAGAATTTGACGTTTGCCGCAAAGAACTGGCTGAGATCGAAGAGAAGCTCAAGGAAAATGAAGAGTTCGAAAAACTTGTTGAGGAAGCCAAACCTTTGCCTGAGGGAAAATCCATGCTTGGCTCAGAGGAATACTCGAAACTCATGCAGAGGCGTACCGAGCTGATGTCCACCGATGACCAAAGAGAAGTAAGCCTGCAGACAACCACTCAGGAATTCCGGGCCGCCAAGGACGGCTATAAGCTGACTGAAGTCCAGATCGGCGAACTGGCCGTGACATATAAAGCTATAAACGCCATCAGCATTATGCTGGACGCGTTTCTCAAAGTGACGCGGCCGATTCAGCAGCGAGCCATCGTCATCATCAACTCCCAGGCCGGCGGACTCAAGGGCGCCGCACTTCTCGCCGCTCTTAGCCAGACGATGAATGAAACCATCAAGATGTGCGCCTACGGCATGACGGTTATGACCGAACGAGCCGTGGCGCTCGGCCGGATGGATTTTGTCGATCCGACCATGGTGGAGGAAGTGAAAAAGATTCAGACTCAAAACGACGCGGTTTGGAACGATTTCACCAAAACGCAGTACGACCTGGTAATGGAGAAGGCTCGACCGCTCCTCGAACACAAGGAGCTGGGAGAAAGTGAGAGCATCAAGTAGCCCTTGCGTTTTTTTATAAAAATTCATGAAAAAGGAACCTGGTATGGATGACCTTCATGGCAAAACGGCGCTGGTCACCGGCGCCAGCCGCGGCATCGGCCGTGCTGTTGCGGCGGCGCTTGCAAGGGCTGGTTCACACGTTGCCATCAATTACTACACCCGTGAGAAAGAAGCCCTTGAGACCTTGGCCCTGGTTCGCGAGACGGGGCAGAGGGGCCTCCTGGTTCAAGCGGACGTATCGAACTCTTCGGAAACCCTGGAGATGACCCACACAGTCGAGCGCGAGCTTGGGCGAGTCCAGATCCTTGTGAACAATGCCGGGATTGTTCTTCAAAAAGGACTCAACGAGATCACCGAGCAGGATTGGGACAGGGTGCTCGCGGTAAATCTCAAATCGGCTTTTCTCGTCACTCAGGCGGTTTTCCAGGGAATGCGTGAGTTGCATTGGGGAAGGATCGTCAATATCTCCTCTGTTGCAGCCCAGACAGGCGGGATTACCGCCCCGCCCTATGTTGCGTCGAAGGCCGGGCTCTGGGGCCTTACACACTAATATGCCGCGCTGCTTGTAAAGGATGGCGTTACGGTCAATACCGTTCATACCTTTTTGACTATCTACGTCTCCGTTTGTTACAGGTAAATTAGAAAAGGTTGCCTTGCCGGCCAGTCCTCCATATCAGAGGGCGAGCTGAAGCCGCGTTGACAAATTTTCTGCACGATCCTTTCCATATAGTCGAATTCCCATACGACCTTTCCGCAAACGTTTCGCACTCCTGACGCTAAGTACATTTAATCGGTAATCCGAAGTCTGGAAAAAGTTAGATATTCAAATCATATCTTGAAAAATCCAATAGTTATGAGGAGAGATGTAGCAACTCCGGGTAATAATTAGAGTGGGATTTCAAAAAAACCAAGCCGACGTCTGGAAATTGACTGGAACTCCAAGGGTCCTATCTGTACTAACTCCTCACAAAATGCGGCATGGTCTCCGGGATTGGCAGGATCATCTCATTATAGCCCACGAATGTCCCGTCTTTAAACAAGGGAGTCTGGTATATAAGCATCCTCTTCCCCTTCCTCTCGATGGTGTAGCAATTGAACTTCTGGCTCTCCATCAGCTTGACAAACCTATCTTGTACAGACCCCTCGGGGTGGCAGTCAATCATGCTCTTGCCGATGAGTTGGTAGCCGCCGACCCTTGCAAATATCTCGCTGCCTCGCCGGTTCATGAAGGTGGTGATGCCATGCTCGTCGCAGCTGGAAATGATCACTTCGATTTGGTCCAACCAGTCTGTGGGTCCCAACTCTTTCTTCATCTTGATGTTCTGAGATTGGATAACCTGAGAGACGCCCGCTAGGACATCCCTCCAGCAAGACATCCGAAATAATGAGGCGGAACCATGATAACGCCAAAAATCCTACAACGCACTCATATTTGCCTATAAACCGTGAATAATGTGTAACTTTGCATGCTACCCCGAACAATGCATCAGATTGACTGTCAACAGATGCCGAACCGCATTTGAGGAAAAGATTCTGGCCCGGAAACTTCTGGAACAATCACAAGGCTCGCAAAACCATACGATTTCCCAATCAAACATGCAAGTGAAACGCCAAAGGAACTGGACACGTTCCCACCACTAAATTCGGCTTCGACTCTGCGCTGTTTACACACTGGAAATTGGATTGTCTCTATTGTATAATTCGTCATGGCAAAATATCCTAAATATTTTGACTTAAGTAACCTAAATATTAGCATAAAAATGATGATTTGCCATTTTTTCATGAAATATCCGGGTTAGGTTGATCCAAGGGTTAATGGAGAATCAGTTGCGGGGGAGCTTGGATGTGTGGCTGGCGAGAGGGGAACTGCCTTTACCCTCCGTTGGCCGTTGCCTGCTGAGACAGAAAGAGATATGCATGAAGACTGAAAGAATGAACTGCTGGGAGTACAAAAAGTGCGGGCGAGAACCCGGCGGCTCCAGGACTGCCGAGATGGGCGTGTGCCCCGCCGCTTTGGATGATTCCTTCCACAACGTAAATCACGGAAAAAATGCCGGAAGAATCTGCTGGGCCGTGGCCGGGACTTTCTGCGGAGGCGAGGTGCCGGGAAGTTTTGCCGAAAAGGAAAAGTCGTGCGTTAAGTGTGACTTCTTCAAATGTGTTCAACAAGAAGAAGAGGCGGTCAATCACTTAGCCAAATTCCTGCATCTAGTAGCTCTGACTGGAAAAGTAAGAATAGCCCTCGTGGTTATTTCATTATTGCTGATAGCAACGCTGCACTACACTATTGAACTGAATCATCGGGAGTTTCATATACTACATCGTCAGTTGCACCTGGTACCCATAATTCTTGCCGCCTATTGGTTTGGAAGAAAAGGAGGGCTCATGGTGTCGATTGTATCGTCTATTCTCTTTCTTCCAGGGGTATTAACGGATTATGACAACACATCGATTTACTGCTTCAATAATATATTGGAAATCATAATATTTAATATTGTTGCCTATATGATGGGGCTATATGGAGACATCCGCAAGTCGCAGTTTATCACCGCTTCGAATGAACAGGATAATGAACAGGAGAATGAAACATCCAAAGGCGAACGGAATCTCCTCCTGTGTATAGATGACTCACCCAATGCAATAAAATTGGCGAAATATGTCGTCGATACTTTTGCCAAGCAAAACGGCATGACGGTCACGCTGCTGGGGCTTATACGCGAACCATCGGAAGACCAGTTTTCCAATCATGAACAGTGCCTCTACGCCAGGGCTGAACAGGAAGGCCACATAATTGGTTTAGTCCGACACGCTCATGAGATGCTCATTGCGGGAGGCTTTCCCGATGAGGTTGTCAATACTAACATTGTCAAGTTCCAGCAGGGAAGCGTTGCCGCCAAAATACTCCAGGAGCGGGAAAAGGGGCGCTACGATACCATTGTAATCGGGGGCAGACAAATGTCCAAGTCTGAGGAGTTCATGTTCGGAAATTCAGCCATAAAGCTCATCAGGGAGGCGCCTTGCTCTCTAGTGACGGTCTTTTAAAGGTATCGGACAGCATAAATCTCGTTGACGACTGGAAACCATGCGGCAAAAGGTCTTTGAGACATGGAATCGATCGGCCTGGGTTACATTTACCGCCCAAAAGTAAAAAGTGAGGAGTGAATAAAAATGACGGAAGAACAACTAAGAGAGCGAATTAATCAATTCAGCAGGTCTAAGCGGGAGGGCAAGATTAAATTGGTTGAAAATACGAGTGAATTCATGAACATTAATTACGATGACATCCTGACTCTCGAAGGGAGCTATTACCTGATCCGTGGTGACGAGACGGAACAACGGTTCGGCTTGGAGGGGCAGCCTAAGTTTTGGGTGAAAAAGGCCATCGATCTCGCGGATGGTTCGCCTAAGATCATTAAACTCGTGTTTCATGAATCGCTTTACATGGACATCGGCGGTTACCGCATCAAATACTTCCGCAGTCCGATCAAGGAGGGGCGAATATTGGAAAAGGTCAAGGAAGATCAGGATTTCATGCAGGGAATTACAGTTTATGATAGCGCCGGAAACACAGTTCGCATCGTGGATAAAATTCTCGGTTCCAACCTCTATGACTTTATGTTTAGACAAAAAATGGACCATGAAACATATCTCCATAACCATTTTCTACCGATATTCCGGAATACCATCGCGTCCTTCGAAGCTATTGAAAGGCTTCATGAGATGGGCGAGGTGCATGGCGATATTCGCACGGATCATATACTCATAGACCGGACAAGCCAGCGCTTTAAATGGATCGATTTTGACTACATGTATGAATGGTCAGAACATCCCCTTGGATTGGATCTATTGTGCCTCGGAAACATACTGCTCTTCATTATCGGAAAGGGATTCTATCACATCAGCGACCTGGCTAAATGTGGTCCTGAAGGTGAGGCGGTACTGGCCTCCATTAGAAAAGAAGATACGTCCCTTTTTTCCATTAACCGAATAGTCAATCTGAAGAAACTTTTTTTCTATGTCCCTGAGTGCTTGAATTATGTTCTCCTTCACTTTGCTCAAGGGGCCGAGGTCCCTTACGAGAGCGTTAGAGAGATTCTGGAAGACTTGAGAGCATGCGAAGAAAGTTCCCCGTTCAAGCGGATGTCCCAAAACTTACAGAATTGATTATGAACATAAGCTTCAGTTGGATCTGGCGATTTTCAGTGGCCAGTGGAACGACCGAACCACCTGTTCGGGCAGGGTTGGCGGATCTATGACAGGACTTTCAGAGACTGACGAAACGGCGATATCCAAGCTACCGGAAATGCATCGAAAATTACGCCGGGATTTGTAGAACCCAACCGTCTTTTATCTGATATCCCAGGCTGGCCAGAACTTGTGCTTGCAATTCGGTGGGATCTTCAATGTGCACTCGGGGCGTTTTTGTATTGCGTTGCCAGGAAAGCACGCAGTTGAGATTTTCCATCTGTTCCATGATGCTTTTAGCTGTGTGTCTGTCTGCGGTTTTAATCTCCAGGAGCCTCAAGCAGGCAAGTGCGATGACACAAGTAAGGAGATGACATCTGATCTTGTCATCGGTCCAGTGGAACATCGAATTGACCTGAACATGGCAGCTCGCCTTGCTCACCCTGAACTGCTGCTCAATTCGATAGCGATCAAGGCTTGCGCTCACAATCTCTTCATTAGTCCAGCCATGGTTGTCGGTGACAATGATATTTTTGCCCATCATAGCTTCGATAGCGCTAATCTGCGCAGCGTCTTTTCGTAAGCTCATGGTCCCTTTTTCGAATCGGAGCCGGTAGCATTTTCGGCTGATATAGAGCTGGTCGCAGAGCTTGCGGTAGCGGGTGGCTACCGCTGTGGCGCTTTGCCAGTTGCGGTCCTTGTGGTTGTATTTTCTGCGATACTCTATTAGCTCGGTCCGGAGGCGCTCAAGCTTGCGGGTGAAATCATAGAGTTTTTTTCGCATAGTGGCCGGGTTGAAGGTTACCACCACCGTACGTTCACGTCCCCACAATGTTTCGGTGGTACGGAAGGCGCAAAGCCTATCGGCTCCCTTACCATCCGCAAGCAGTTGGCGGTTCTTTGCGATATCCAGCGGCTCAAAGTACTTGGCGCCCAGTCGAGCCAGGTCCTCGGCAAAGTAGGTGGAATAAGTGGTGATGAAATGAATCTGTTGCCGGCTGTCAATCAGGGCGAGATTTTCCTTGGAGTTCATGCCTTTGTCGAAAACAACCGTGAGTTCCCTTTGTGCTTCGGCAAAGCCCATGATTGCGCCAAACACTTCGTCGAGCACCTGGTGAAAGAGTGTGGAGTCATGAAGATTTCCCGGATAGGTCGTGTAGTATAAAGGCAACGCGCTCGCACGGTCCAGGAGCAGCCCAAGCCCCACCTGGCGCAGGTGGTGTTTTCCGCTCTTGTTGTGGCCCCGGACAGCCAACTCACTATCCGTCTTACTGGCCATATAGGTGTAGTAGTTGGTGGTATCGAAAAGAAGGCTGTGGGGCGACCGGCTATGGTGAGTCCAGAGTTTTTGCAGGAATCTTTTGCCAATCTCCTCAATTTGCGTGGCGGACAGCCGCTCCCATTTTTCCCAGTAGCGCTCGGAGGTGAGCTGCGAGAGATCAACCGGATGTAAGTGTTGGATGGCGGTCGTGCGATACCAGTCTTCGAGGGCTCGTTTACTCTTGGGGTCGATCATGCGGTTTGCCCAGGCATAGAAGAAGTATTCCCCAACGGTTGGCCCGGTCTCATTGCGGCCTCTGGCAATAATACTGTCAATAATGTCAATGGCGCCGAGGTCCTGTTCAAGACAATGGGCAACAAAGACGGCCCCAAAGGACTCGGTTTTGAGTCGCACGGGCTGGCCCGCCTGTTCGGCGTCTTCGATCTTGGCAAGAATAGTCTCAGCAGTGCCAAGATACTTCTGCCATTTGACCCGGACCTTTCTGCCGACGCGGTGGACCTCGCGCAGGTACCAGTAGGTTCTACCCTTAAATGTCTTTTTATACAGATGCGGCATACGGAGATCATATACGATAGGTTCTACATGTCAAGCGAAAAATAACAGCTTCCGCTGATTTTTTATACCCTTACGGACACAAAGCCAGGTCAATCGAGATAGGTTCTACATGGGCTGAGTTATAACTGGTTCATCCGGCTAACGAGTACC
>PLSV01000271.1 GCA_003165235.1 Syntrophobacteraceae bacterium | reverse complement strand
AAAATGCTCCCTTTATCCGCCCGCTCGAAGCGTCCCCTTTTTTGGGTGATCGCCCCGGTAAACGACCCTCTCTCATGTCCGAAAAGTTCGCTGTCCAGAAGATTGTCCGGGATGGCGCCGCAGTTGACCTTGACGAAAGGGCCGCTTCTGCGCGGTGAAGTGTAATGAATCGCATTGGCGACGACTTCCTTGCCGACTCCCGTCTCCCCAAGGAGCAGGACCGGACTGTTTAGCGGGGCTACCTGCCGCACCATCTCCATTGTCGCTTTCAGGCCGAAGTCAGCCCCAATGATTTCGTCACCTGAAAAATGCCGCAGTTCCCGGCTCAGTTCCCGATTCTCAGCATCGACGATATCTTTGAGCTTCACAACCTCTTCGTAGCGGAGCGCATTGGACATAGCTATCGAAAAGGGTTCCCGCAAAAGTGAGACCATGTGGACATGCGCTTTGGTGAACCTCGCCTTTCCTTCCGCCATTATGGAGAATGCCCCCAGGGGCTTGTCTTCGATCTCGAGTTCCATGACAATACCGCAATGGTTCGAAAGGTCGATATAGGGGCTTAGGACCTTTGTTATCGAAGGATATTCCTCCCAGTCGAAGACACTGACATCGCGTGACCCCCGATGGGATTCAATCTCATGGATGGCCTCCCTGGACAACTGAGTAAGGGGTATGGATTTCTTGCCTCCGGCATGATCCACGACCGCGAGGCTCCGAAGGAACCCGGTAGTTGGCTCCAGCAGGCCGAGAGACATCCCGGAGGCGGGCATAAATAATCGGATGTATTGCAGACAGTTGGACAATGCCTTTTCGATGTCAAGACTGCTGCAGATTCGTAGAGTCGCCTGCCGGAAAAACTCATTCTCATCTAACTTCATGCTGGATCTCCACCTCGCTGGCTGCCTGCGTGGGCAAAGAAGCTCACGATATATAGCGTATAAACGATATATAGCGAATCATATGCCATATATAGTGAATTATAGTCAAGAGAATCCACTATGTATCTGAATTTAAACGGCAAAATACTTTGGCATGAGTATGGCTCTATCCCATGGCGGAGGCCGTGTGCATCGGTTGCTCCTTAGGCTCCTTCGTGGCCCTCTAACCCAATCTCCTGTCGGCTTAAGAGCTAAGGCCGATTCGTGCGGCCTCCAAACTTCGGGAGTTCAGGCGCTGGGGTCCGGTTGAGGGCGAGGAACAATGGCATGAGCTGGCTTGAGATGATAAACATTGGCGCGGCTGGGATTGTCGAAGCCGGAAAGGTATTCGTTATCTATAAACAGATGTTCAAATTCATTTCATTGACACCCTGCTGTTTGTCAAATATTGTTTTGGTAAAATGAAAAGGTTAGAAACTGAATCGCCGAACCTGCTAAGCTAAAAGACTGGAGAGCTTCAACGCCTGTTAGTATACGACGGGGACTGCTTAAGACGTGTTTCACGAAATCCCGCAAGCAGTCTATTTGGGGATGGCGCGCTCCTCCGTCGCAGAGTCTGATTGAGATAATGGAGTATCGTCGCGGGTAAGGGCTTCTGTCCGAGTTGACAATTGTCCGCCGTTTCGCTGAACGAAACCAGCGACTTTATCGATAAGGGGCTGAATCATCAAGATAATTTCTAACCTGGGGTACTGGTAGGTGAAAAAAACACTGTTTCTGAACCCTCCCTCCTTCGATGGCTTCGATGGGGGAGCGGGTGCTCGTTATCCCGCCAGACGCGAGATAACTTCATTCTGGTACCCCACATGGCTGGCTCAACCGGCGGCAATGGTTCCCGGGAGCAAACTGCTGGATGCCCCGCCTCATGACATCACCTTTCAGGAGGTAATCCGAATCGCGAGCGAGTACGAACTGGTGATCATGCCCGCGAGTGCGCCGTCGCTCCGAAACGACATAAAGTGCGTGGAGGCCATCAAGGCCTTGGACCCGAGAGTGAAAATCGGATTCGTCGGTCCGCACGCCACGGTGCTCCCGGAGGAAACGCTCCGTCTATCACCCGATCTCGATTTCGTCTGCCGAAATGAATTTGATTATACCTGCCTCGATCTTGCGCGGGGAAAGGTTTACGACCGGATAAAGGGCCTGAGCTACCGCGCGAATGACGGCGCCATCCGTCATACACCGGATCGCGAACAGCTCCGGGACCTCGATGGACTGCCAAGCGTTCTGCCCGTTTACAGGCGCGATCTGAATATAGAGAAATACTTCGTGGGCTATCTCTTGCATCCCTATATCTCTTTCTATACGGGCAGAGGTTGCACGTCAAAGTGCACATTCTGCCTTTGGCCGCAAACCATCGGCGGCCCCAGTTACAGGACCAAGTCCGTGGAAGTGGTCGTCCGCGAGATCGAGGAGGGAAAAGACCTTTTCCCGCAGGCTTCGGAGTGGTTCATCGACGACGATACTTTCACTCAGGATCGTGTCCGCGCAATCGCAATAGGCAAGGGTTTCAAGCGGCTGAATCTCACCTGGTCGTGCAATGCCAGAGTCAATATCGACTATGATGCCTTAAAGCAGCTCAAGGATAACGGGCTGCGCCTGCTGGTGGTCGGCTTCGAGTCCGGCAACCAAACGATTCTCAATCGAATCAAAAAGGGCGCTACGCTCGAAATGGCCCGTGAGTTCATGAAGAACTGCCGGCGCCTCGGCATCAAAGTGCACGGAACGTTCATACTGGGACTTCCGATAGAAAGCAGGGAAACCATCGAGAATACTATCCGATTCGCTCAGGAGCTCGACCCCTATACGATCCAGGTCTCGATAGCGGCGCCTTTTGCGGGGACCGAATTGTACCGGCAGGCGATTCAGAACGGCTGGCTCGAAAATGGTCATTTCTGCTACGACAGCGGAATTCAGACCGCCGCCCTTAGCTACCCCGGCCTTAGCTTCGATCAGATCGAAGAGGCTGTGGCGAAAATGTATCGGCGTTTCTACTTTCGCATGAAACCGCTTTTCCGCATGCTCCTCGAGATGTCCACCGCCCGAAGGGTGCTAATCCGCCGTTTGCGGGAGGGCAGGGAGTTCCTGCAGTATCTTCGGGTGCGAAAGGAGAGCGGCTGCAAACAATCGGCGCCGCGTTGTGACCATAATGGAAGATAAGTTCCGAAGATGCAGGGCTATTCTCCTCGATTTCGGCGGTACGCTGGACTCGGATGGAGAGCACTGGCTGGATCGTTTTTTCGAACTCTATCGACAGGCCGGCCTGGATTGTCCCCGTGACGAGATCGAGCGTGTTTTTTACCTTGCGGACCGAATCTGCTGCGGGAATCCCGCGGTGAATAGGCTTGGACTGAGAGAACTGATGAAATATCATGTCCGTCTGCAGTTTGAAGCCCTGAAGCTGCGGGACCGGACGAGAGAAGATAGTCTTGTGGAGGGGTTTTGTTCGAAGACTGAAAAGATCCTTCAGCGTAACTCCCACTTGCTCGGCCGGCTCAAAAACCGCTACCGGCTGGGCGTGGTTTCCAATTTTTACGGTAACGTTGAGACCCTTTGTGACGAGGCCGGGTTGTCTGAGCATCTGGACATAATCCTGGATTCCACCCGCGTCGGTTTGAGCAAACCCGATCCGGAAATCTTTCTGCTTGCAGTAAGAAAAATGAACGTCGAGCCGGCCGAAATCATATTCGTCGGAGATTCCTGCGAACGGGACATTATGCCGGCCCGCAGCCTGGGGATGAAGACTGTCTGGTTAAAGGGCGCCAATCAGCGGCTGCCCGAAAATCCCGGACCGGTCGATTGCCGAATCTCCAGCCTGCCCGAATTGGAGCTGTTTCTGTCATGAAAGCGGCAATCATCGCGGCCGGTCTCGGAGAACGAATGGCCAAAGGAGGAATTACAACTCCAAAGCCGCTGATTCCCGTTGCGGGCCGCCCTCTCATTTCACGCGTAATACATACGGCCGCAAAACTGCGGGCAAGCTCCGTAGCATGTATCGTGAACGCGGAAAATCCCGTTGTGGCTCGCTACCTGGAGGAGAGTTCATGGCCTCTCCCGCTTGAAATTATCGTGAAGACGACGCCAAATTCTATGGAGAGCCTGTTTTCTCTGGCGCCTCTGCTCTCGGATGAGCCGTTTATCCTCTTTACTGTCGATGTGGTTGCGGGTGACCAAACCGTGGGAAGATTCCTCGATCGGGCGCGGGGTCTCGGCGATGGACAGGGGGCCCTGGCCCTTACCGATTTTGTCGATGACGAAAAGCCCCTTTGGGTTTCCGTGGACGGAACGAGCGGGGTGGTAGCCATCGGGAGCGCCGCCGCCAAGGGAAGCCGTTATGCTACCGCAGGCTTCTACTACTTTTCTCCGGAAATCTTCGCCATGGTCGACGCGGCCCGGGCAAAACACCTCAGCGCTCTGAGGCAGTTTCTCGGGTTTCTCCTCGACCACGGCTATCCGCTTCACGGCATTCCCGTATCGAAGACCCTGGATGTGGATTCTCCGGCGGACATCCGGAAGGCGGAGGCCTTCCTGATGGAGATAGGCGAGATATGAGCCGTCCGGTATTGCTCGGCATCTACAGGGAACATGTCTACTCACCCGGCAAGGTCCAGGCCGATGCCGCCGTTCTCGACGCCGCGCTTTCAGCGTTGTCCGGCATTGGATTCAAGATCGAATCCCGCAGGGCTGAGTCTCTCGACATCTCTGCGCCTCGGCCTGAGGTAGCATTGTCCATGGCGCAGTCGGATCGAGTATTGAGCATCATGGATCGGTGGAGCGGCAGCGGAAGCAGGGTGATCAATTCCGCGGAATCGATTCGAAATTGTTATAGAAAGCCATTGATGCGAAAACTCGTTCAGGCCGGGGTTCCCGTGCCGCCAGGCTATTTGATCGAGCTTGGCGATGCGGGAGCGGATAAGTTGGGTGGATTTCCGAATCGTTTGTGGTTGAAGCGCGGAGACGTCCATGCCGTCCAGGAGGGAGACGTCGCCTCTGTGGCGTCGGCGGCATCTCTTTCTGCGGCGCTCAAACATTTCCGGAAGATCGGAGTTCGGGACCTGCTCGTTCAGGATCACATCGAAGGTCCCGTGGTCAAGTTTTATGGCGTCGGCCAACAACGCTTCTTCAGGGCCTACCTGGAATCCTCCGGCGAAGAGGTCACGTCGCGGATCGGCCCTCTAAGGGCAGTTGCGGCGCGTGCGGCGGCGGTAGTCGGCGTGGAAGTCTATGGAGGCGACGCGGTCTTGACGGAGGGCGGCGGCGCCGTCCTGATCGATTTCAACGATTGGCCGAGCTTTTCGAGATGCTCCCAGTCCGCGGGCCACGCCATTGCCGAGTACATTATTGACTGTTTGGACAGTCCAATTGCTCTTGAGCCTCACTCCGGGGTCCTTTGATTTTATGCTGGCGGGGACTTGCGTTTTCCGCGCTCCGCCAGGTTGAGCCTCTACGAAGGTGGGGTGATATTGTTGCGGCGGCTCCAGACTACCCGTTCTGATATGTGGCTTCAACCGATGCCCCAGAATGCTAATGAAAGGTTTCCCAGTGCGCCAAGTCTCGCCCGAACAGAACGCTGAAACGGTTTCATCACGGTTGTATGCTGAAGAACAACGTTATATCGCCCCGGGATTGCAGGAGGTTAGCCGGCTCTCGCGGCTTGTCGTAAAGGAGGCGAACGGCTGCCGCCTGACCGATATGGAGGGCAAACACTATCTGGACTTCATGGCGGGGGTCGCCGTCTGCAGTCTTGGTCATAGACATCCGCGGTATGTGGCCGCATTGAAGGAACAACTGGACAAAGTTACGGTGGGCAGCTTCACCACCGAGAATCGAGTCGGGTTGCTGCGTCTCATTGCCTCCATCACCCCCGAGGGGCTCACGAAGACGCAGCTCTACAGCGGCGGGGCCGAGGCCGTAGAAGCTGCAATTCGCCTTGCAAAATCCTATACGGGCAAGCATGAAGTGTTGAGCTTTTGGGGCGGCTTCCATGGCAAAACCGGGGGCGTCCTCGGTCTTATCGGGGANNACTGCTATCGATGCCCCTTCAAAATGAAATACCCCGGCTGCGGGCTGTTCTGCCTTGATTTCGTTCGAAAAGTTCTTGAGAACAACACGGCGGGTGATCTCGCCGCTATTATTGTCGAGACTGTCCAGGGGACAGCCGGAAATATCGTTCCCCCTCCCGAATTTTTGCCAGGGCTGATCGAAATCGCCCATGAAAATGACGCACTTCTCATTGCCGATGAAATGATCACGGGTTTCGGCCGTACGGGAAAAATGTTCGGATCGAACCATACGGGCATCCACCCCGACATCATGACTATTGGAAAGGGCATGGGAAGCGGCTTTCCGATTTCAGGCCTGATTTCCACCGAAGAGATCACGGCAAGCAGCCCTTTTTCCAAACCGAGCTCCTCATCGAGCAGCTATGGAGGCAATCCTCTGGCAAGCACCGCCGCTTTGGCCACCATTCGCACCATCATTGACGAGCGCCTCGTCGATAACAGCCGCGATATGGGCGAATACCTGCTGAACGGGTTGCGCGGGCTTCAGGACAAGTACGATTTCATTGGAACCGTGGGCGGTTGCGGCCTTCTGATCGGCGTCGAACTGGTGAAGGACCGCAAAAGCAAAGAGCCTCTCGATAAAGCGGTCACCAGGCGGATGTTCCTTGAGACGCTTAACAGAGGCATGGTGTGCATGAACTATAAGGCGAACTTCCGCATCAACCCTCCTCTGGTCCTGACCCGCGAGGATGCCGATACGGGCCTGGCCATACTCGATGAAGTTTTCGCCCATGTGGTGAAGCACATTCCGTACAGGTAGGACACGCAAAGATGCCCCGAAGCTCATCCAATAATCGCTCCAGCCTCCGCGGCGCCATCATCGGTTTCGGCAATGCCGCCGTTAACGCTCACCTGTGGGGGTGGCGCAAAAACGGCCGCTTCAGGATTGACGCGGTGGTGGAGACTCAGCCCAAGAGGGTGGCGCTGGCAGGAGAACTTCTTCCCAAAGCCCGGATTCACTCGAGCATGGAGGATTTGCTTGCGGAGAATGGTTTGGACTTTGTCGATATCTGTACTCCACCGGTTTTCCACGACGAGCTTGTCCTCGAGGCCTGCCGGGCGGGACTGCATGTATTCTGCGAAAAGCCCATCGCAGTTTCTCCGCACGGCTTGGCGCAAATTCGTGAAGCGGCTCGAGAATCGGGCCGTGTCGTCTTTACGGTGAACAACTGGAAGTATGCGCCCCTCTGGCTCAAGACGGCCGAGCTGATCCGGGAAAACAGGATCGGCGCCATCCGCGCCTTCTCCATGAATGTGCTTCGCTGCCCCGGTTCGGGTGGAGGACTATCCGACTGGAGAAGATGCCTGGAGCAGGCGAGTGGCGGAATACTGATCGATCACGGATGGCACAATCTCTACCTGATCCTCTCTCTCATTGGAGAAGACCCTCTCTCGGTCTCCGCCCGAATGCAATGCGCCCCGAGAAACGATAGCTTTCTTGAAGAAGTCGTCGACCTGGAGTTGGGATTTCAAAACGCTGAGGTGCGCCTCCACCTGACATGGCGCGCCGAACGCCGCGGGAATTTCGGGATTATCACCGGAGAAAAGGGTGCTCTACACATTAATGACGACCACCTCATAGTTGATTGCCGTCACTCTCCTCCCCTTCGGTTCGATTTCAATGAGACTTTATCGGCGGGATCTCACCATCCGGAATGGATGGATCCGGTTGTGCGCCATTTCAGCCGTGAAATCGCGGATCCCGAATACCGTGGATCGAACCTGGCCGAGGCCATGCGCTGTGCGAAACTCATACAGTTGGCCTACCGGTCGTATCAGGAAGGCTGCCGCGCCATGCCCGTAAGGAAACTCTCATGACGAGCAAGCAGACCCCCTCTATGAAGACGGTTCAAGGGAAATCGGCGAATCCGCGGATGCGCGCAACCAGATGAAGAGATTCCACACGGCGAGCATCATTCTTGGATTGGTTTTCCTTGCATGCCTTGTTTGGCGTATAGGTCCCGGAGAACTTCTCGGCGAATTCAGGACGATCGGCTGGGGGTTGGCGCCTCTGGTCCTCATTGAGGGGGTCGCCCATATTCTCCACGCGGTCGGTTGGCGGCGCTGCCTTACGGGACCGCACAGGGATCTTTCTTTCTTCCGAATATTCCGGATCCGAATGTCGGGCGTTTCCATCAACTATCTCACGCCTACCGCTACTTTAGGCGGGGAGGTGACCAAAGGGACCCTGCTTTCATTGGATAACAAGTCTGCCGGGGCGATTGCGGGGGTGACAATCGGGAAGCTGGCCTATAGTCTGGCCCAGCTCGTCTTCGTGTCGCTGGGGTCCATCGTTACGCTCTGGAAGGTTGAGCTGCCCGCCGGGGTTTGGCCTCCCATGCTCCTCGCCAGCGCTCTTCTGGCCGCTGGGATTTTCTCTTTTGTGCTCGTTCAAAAATACGGGAAACTCGGCGCCGTGATCCGCTGGCTGGCGTTACACAGGATCGGCGGAAAGCTGCTCGAAAATGCAGCCTCACATATCACGGAAACCGACAACGAGCTCAAACTGTTCTACAGCAGGCGTCCCTGGGACTTGCCAATCGCCGTTGCATGGCACATTTCGGGGATGGCGTGCGGCATAGTGCAATCATGGTATTTCCTCTTCCTTCTATCGGATAATCCTTCCTTTCTCTTAGCCGCGGGCATCTGGTTTCTCGGGGGCTGGTTCGATTTACTGACTTTCGCCATCCCCATGAATATCGGGGTCCAGGAAGCCACGCGGGTCCTTGTCTTCAATGCCGTCGGCTACGGCGCCGTCATGGGCCTGGCTTACGGGATGACGCTGCGCATAGAGCAGATCTTCTGGGCGGGGTTGGGGTTGTTGTGCTATGCGACCCTGATGTCGGAGAGGCGGAACACGGCGATGGATACAGAAATAAAAGAAGGTTCCCTGCCTTGATTTTGTTCGACGCTGAAGTCAGTGCTGCAGGGTAATGGACGGGACTTTATTGTCCGCCCGTTACTTCAATGATCTCACCGGTTTGCCAATAGGCGGCGTTTCTTTTCCTGAAAGCTCATGACCCAAAGGCCAATTGCGAAAAGATAGGACCCCGCCGAGGCGCCGATGAGAAACCAGTCGAGCTTGCCGAAAATAGCGAGCGCCGCTATGAGGTAGGCGAAGTCGCGATTGCTCAAAAAGGCCATGAGCCGAACCAGCCTGGGGGACTTTTCCAACTCGTCGGGGTTCAACCTGAGTATGCATTGATAAACGGCGATCATCGACAGGATGAACCCGCCCAGAAGAAACCAGAGGGCCAGGATATAGGCGTCGTTGCCTGTGTCATGATAGAGCCCGAAGGCCACTCCGACGAATATTGCCGCATGGACGATATTATCGGTCACTACATCGAGGTAATGGCCGAAAGCGCTCTCCTGGAGCTTTAGCCGCGCGATCTCGCCGTCCACCCCGTCCACGATGATGCAGAAGACAAAGAGAAGAGCCCCGCACAGATGGGCCCAATAGCCCGGCAATGAAAGCAACAGCGCTGCAATCAATCCTATGGTCATGCCAACAAGGGTGACCTGGTTCGGCGTTATATTCGTGTGGCCAAGCCTCCTGCTCATAAATTGCGAAAGGCGGCGATCGAAATGGCGGGCCATGAATCCATCATCCGCCCTGGTGTAAGCGGACAGGGCGCCCACCAGCAGCTTCTCAGCGGCCAGTGCGCTTCGGGCGGTTCCATCGAGGCTGAAGGGGAGGCCGTCGATGCTCGGAACGAGCGCTGCGGCTTCGAGAAGTTGAAGGTCCTTAGCGCCGGAGGTCCAGAGGGTGCGAATGACGGTGGAAAGATGGGCTGGAAGGGCGATATACGCGCCATCGCCGGGGAGGTTTCCCTTACCGCTCATAAACGCAACGGTCTTGCCTGCTCCGGCTTTGAGAAATAGCCCCAGAGACCGGAGATCGACCACGTGGTTTGCCCTCAACGCCAGGACCGGTTCGTTGAGCGGAATTTCCAGACGCTCTGCCGCCGATGCGGCTGAATCAGGCCGGTCGGCCGGCTGAAACGAATGCGAGGGGATGAGGTTGGAGAGCGCCGATTGTAAAGTCTCGGCCCCCCCAATGACGTGTATCGCCTCGAATCCCAGCTTCTTTAATGTGAGAACAAGCCTCACGACGACGGGGATACCGTACATCGGCAGGAGTCCCCTGTCGTCTGGAGCAGCGATTACTGCCGATTTCATCGTGATTTTGATCCCTCCGTTCGTGATTCCAGTTCAAATGACGGTAACAAAGAGAGACTGGACCCGTCAACATGAAACTTCCAGGAAAGTTCGATGGGGGCCTTTCTCGGGGCTTCCCTGCTTTGGAAAAGAGAGAACCTTTCACGGTATATAGCGATATCACGATATTTGGCAAAATCTTAGTTTTATTCCACGAATCGCCGGGTCAGCGCTTCGGTAACGTCCCGTAAACAAAGATAAAAATGTTTCGGTATGGATGTGGCTTAACCTTAACGCTGCGGCACAATTTTCGTGACCGTTCACCAACAGAGACGCTTACCGATTTTCTTGCTTTGATGCGCAAGACATTCACCTGCAAACTGCATGGAAACATACCAGACATGAGGATTCTCTGTTGGCCTTTCACAGGAGATCCGATTTTCCGGGGAGTCGGATATGCAGGATGAAGCCGGGACCAAAGAGCAACTCATACTCGAATTGCATGAATTGCATGAACGGGTTGCTGAATTGGAGAAGAAGTGGGCGCAGCGCAAGCGGGTGGAGGAGGCGTTACAGGAAAGTGAGGATAGGTATCGCAGACTCGCTGAAAGTATTCCTGGAATGGTGTTTCAGTTCGTCTTACACGAAGATGGCTCGTTCTCTCTGCCGTACGTCAATGAGCGGATAATGCAATATGCGGGCATCTTCCCGGAAGCGGCCATGGCTGAGCCGTCCTTGTTTTTCACTACAATTCATCCCGATGATCGGGAGATGATCCGGCAGGCCATATCCATCTCAGCCCGGACTCTTCACAATTTTTCCGTAGAACATCGTTTGATCGATGTAAATGGGCGGCTCAGGTGGTTTCGCGTGGAGTCAACGCCGCAGCGGCTGTCTAACGGCGTCATCGTTTGGAACGGATTCTCAATTGACATCACCGGGCGCAAGAGAGCGGACGAAGAGCTCAGCAACTACCGCGATCGCCTCGAGGATCTTATCGAGGCGCGCACCGCCGAATTGGCAAAAGCAAACGAGCGGCTCACGCTTGAAATAGAGGAGCGCAGGCGGGCGGAAGATGCCTTAAAGCTTTTCGCTTACTCGGTCGCACACGATCTCAAGAGCCCGGCCGTTGGAATTTATGGCCTTACGAAACGTCTCCATAAGCTCTCCCGAGATGTTCTCGATGAGAAAAGCAGGAGTTATTGCGATCAAATCCTCAAAGTCTCGGAGCACATTGCTGCACTCGTTGAAATGCTCAATGTTTATATAGCAACGAAAGAGGCCCATTTGTCATTTGGAAAGACTACCCTTAAGGAGATTCTTGGCATGATCGAGGACGAATTTTCCGTACAGCTCAATATCCGTCAGATCGATTGGATCGTTCCTGATTCCGAGGTCGAGATCACGGCGGACAGGCTGTCCCTTGTAAGGGTATTCAGGAACCTTGTCGATAACGCGCTGAAATACGGCGGCGAGCGGTTGAGCAGGATACGGATCTGGCACGAAGAAAGGGGGGATTGCCACATCTTCTCGGTTATCGACGACGGCAAGGGGCTAAAAGGGGCGGATTCGGAAAAGATTTTCGGACTATTTCAGCGGCATGCGACATCCAGGGGGGTCGAAGGCGCCGGCCTGGGCCTGGCCATAGTAAAAGAGATAGCTCAACGGCATGGGGGGCGCGCGTGGGTGGAACCGGCGGCTAAAGAGGGAACCACGTTTTGCATATGCATTTCAAAAAATTTATGAGCTTCGTTTTCCCTGAACTTACATCACAACACACACTGAATTGGCCGATGGATACTTCACCATCCGTAATTGCTCGTTAATGAACCTGCAGCTTCGAGGAGTGGATTGAACCGGAGCTTTTGAGAATCAGGCTCAGGGGAATGCATACGAGCATCCTTACCCTAAGAGTATCTAAAGGAAACGCCCAACTTTCTCATCCGGCTTCTGAGGGTGTTGGGATTGGTTCCAAGGAGCAGGGCCGCCCCTCCGGCGCCGCTTATTTTGCCATCGCAAATTCGAAGCGCCTGGCGGATGTGCCGCGACATGGCTTCGTCAAGAGCAACTATGCCGTCGCCCCCCTCGTGTGGCATGCCGGGATCGTCGGTCTTCTTTGGCGCATCGAAATGCTCGAACGTCAGCCGCCCAATGTTTTCCTTGCCCCGTTTATGAAT
>PLSV01000140.1 GCA_003165235.1 Syntrophobacteraceae bacterium | reverse complement strand
AATTCAGCTTCATCCGTCTTCCGCTTTTTCAGTTCATCGAGTTCTTGCCGGGTCTCTTTCAATTTCTGATCGAGGGTTTTTATTTCGAGCAGGTAGTTATTGCGTTTTTGGGAATAAACGGCGGAATCAAAGCCATCGCTTTCAAGCAGACTGTCCAGGTTCCGCAAAACGATTTCTTTTCGCTTCAGGCTGGCTTGGAGATTGCTCAGCTTCCGCTCAAGCTCTTTGGCTTTGCTGTCCCCGTTGGATTTTTCATCAAGAAGTGGCTTATAGTGCCGGTCAGGATCAAGTCCAAGTTGCTTCATCAGTTCAACATAGAAAATCTGCCATTCCAAAAGCTCCGCCGGTNNACATAGAAAATCTGCCATTCCAGGAGTTCGGTGGGTATTAACGGCAATGAGCATTTCTCGCGCCCCTTTACCGATAACAGCTTTGGAGTAGCCTTGTGCCAGTAGCAGGCGTAATGGCGTGATCGACTGCCGTCTACGCGCCTGGTTCCATAATCAGACCGGATTTTTGCCCGACAAATCCCGCAAACGCACAAGTCGTGAAGCAAGAACTCCTGCTCCATTTTCGATAGCCTGCCACTACGGGAGTTGGCGCTGGTAATGCGTTTTTGAAGTTCCTCCCATCTGCCCTGTGTTATCAGCGGTGGAGCTTCGAAAACGATGTGTTCGCTTTCCGGGCGGTGGCCGATAACCTTGCCTTTCGCGTCAGTGAGATAGAGGTTAACGGTGATTTCTCCACAATAGCCGCAGCATTTGAGTATTTTGGAGAGCGTGCCGCTGGACCATTTCGACGAACCATTGTTGCGGGTCGGTACTCCTTCGGCGTTGAGGTCGAGGCTGATGTCATTCAATGATCGCCCCAAGTCCAGGTATTCTTTCACTACGCGGGAATAAACCTCGCCCTGGTCCGGCACGATCTCAATCCGTTTCTCTTTGGTGTTCCATCTATACCCGAACGGAGGTTTCCCACAGAAAATCCGCCTATCTCGCCAGCGAGCAAGCCTGTTTTCCTTCATGCGGGAGGTAATCATTTCCATTTCGAGTTCGGCTATGGCGGCGAGGATTGTTAACATGAACTGACCGTAGGGACCGCTTCCGTCGATGCCTTCCTTAGCCGGCCGTAGTATACATCCCACCCGAGACGCTGAAGCCCGATCAGGTAATGAAGAAACTGGTAGGTTACCCCCGCGAGAGGGTACGAAAACATAATCCCGAATACTATTAGCTTGCCTTTGCTATTGTTCCCGTTTGCCATTCTCACATTCCTTTAAGCAAAGAGTCGGATCGGAGGCTGTTCCTGATCGAGTAGCGCCGCCGGCACTCTATTCTCGGGGAGCTTCGCGCATCTCACATTGTCCTGTGAGCCGGCAGGTAAAACGACGTCCACGATTCGGCGATTTGTGTTTCCCCTTCCGCCGGGATTTGTCAAGAACAAACAGAGTTGTACAAATCGGTTAAACATATCTCAACTTCTTAAATATATTGCCGATTGTCGCCGAATAGAAGGCAATGGGACGCATTCGGCGCCTGCAGCCCCAGGACGATCCGTGTAAAGCGAACCGCTGAAATCCGATAGTCCCCATGATTAACCCCTTAAGCCGCGCCATGCTCTTGCCGATTACACCCTTAAGGCCTTAAAGATCCCAATGCCACGGTCGAAATGATCCGGGGAGATGGGGTTTGCGAGACGCTATCATTTTACCGCAAGCGCAACACACTATCTCCCGGTGTGGTATGCCTGATGGCGCATGCTTTCCAAAAGTCCGTTTTCGCATCATCGCGGGCGGGGGCGCCGAATTTGATAACGGATGCGCCGTTTCTCAACTTTCAACCTGGAACCATGGCTACTCTACGATCATCATTATCGATGCCGATCTCGGAAGGGCATAAGTCGTAGCGACAAACGGAGGGGATGCACATGAGAAGACCCGGCTTTAGACTATCGATCGTTTTGACCATGTTGGCGGCATTCCTACTCTTTTCCCAAGCCGATGCCTGTACGCGCATCTTTTGGAATAACAATGGCAAGGCCATGCTCGTAGCGCGCAACATGGACCTGGCAGTGGACGATCTGGCGACGCTCTATGTGTTTCCGGTGGGAATCAGGAAGAACGGTTACGCCGGGACCAATTCCGCTGTTTGGACTACCAAGTACGGCAGTGTCGTTGTCGGAGCGGGCACACCTTATTACTCCAGCGATGGAATCAACACACGGGGGTTTGCCTTTCACTGCCTCTACCTAATCACCACAGTGTACGAGGCTCGAGATCAAAGGCCGGGGGTTTCCCTTGGACAATATGGAGAATTTCTTCTCGACAACGCGGCTACTGTTTCGGAAGCTTTGGATCTCATGGGGCAATACCAGTTGGCGCCTGAGCCCTTGGTGGGCACTATATGGCCCATACACATCGCCATTGAGGATGCGAGTGGCGACTCAGCGGTGATCGAGTTTGTCAACGGTCAGATGAAGGTCTATCACGGGTCCGTCCCGACCACGGTTCTTACCAACCAACCTACCCTGGATATCATGTCGCAATACCCACCGCTCTACATGTACTTTGGAAACCCAAATGGTTACCCGTTGTTGCCTGGCGATATCGATCCCGCGAGCCGCTTTATTCGTGCTTCGGCATTTCTACTGACCTTGCCTAAGCCGGCCAACGTCACCGATGCCGTCTCTTACCTGTTCAGCGCAATTCGTTGCGAGGTGGAACCATTTGGCTCTGTAGAGCCTTCGACCGCTGGGGCTTCACCCGGTTGGCCAACCTTCTGGACATCCCTTTACGATCTTACAAACAAGTGGATCTATTTTGAGCACACCGTCCCAAGGAACGACTTTTGGATCAACATGAAAAAGCTCAATTTCTTGAGAGGCGCTCCCGTGCTTGGTCTGAGCGCGGAAATAGCCGGTTTGCAAGGAGAGGTGTCAGCATTTTTCAAACCGCTGCCTTACCCTTACAAGTAGTCCATTACGGAGGGCTCAAGGGATTCAGTCACACACCTATAGGGCAACATTATTCGTAATATCCAAAGCTTAACCCTAAACGCGCGTTTAAGGTTCCGAGCGCCAAAAATCTAATGAGCTTTTGGGAGGATTGAGGCCCAACCCTTATATCCTGATGTTACTACAATTCCGAACGGTCGTGGTTTGAGGCGCCGATTTCCGGTGGGCCTCCTTTCCACAATCAAGATGCTCGAATCATATCTTAAGGCGCCTGGAGTTCATGGCTTTGGCAAGGCATAGAAAATCTTTAAGTAACGGATCGATCGAGACCGGACTGATTCACGGATACTCCCTCTCTGGCGGAGACCACCAGAAGGCGCCGCGAAGATCGCTCAAACTAAAGATGGAATCTTTTGTCGTCCAAAGGTCGCGCAATGAGCGCCAGACATGACGCATCCGTGTGCTAGGCGGGTAGTCCAGTTCCGTCAGGTCACCGCGTACTGCCCAGATAATATGTTTGAGTAGCGCCCGTTTGTCAGCCGCTGACGCTTGCAGCAAGGACGGGCGATTTGAGGGGATGGGTTTGATTCCATAAGCACTCAACAGATAGGAAGTTTCGTCGAAACCGAGTCGTGTAACCTTATCGGTGGTGCCGCCCAGGCGCACATTGATCTCGAGAAACCAGGCCCGGTTGTCATAGGGCGAGAAGAGCAGCTCGAAATGGAAACAACCTGTAACTCCAGCAGATTCCACAAAATCCCGACAGTATTGTTCCACATTCGGGGGAAACACCGCTGGCATGATGGTAAGAGTAACCCCTTCGAATTTTCTAGGCGCCACGAAAGCCTGCATCGTCAGGATAGTTCCGGTTTCAGTACGGACGCCATGAACAACCATGTTCGGAAGGCTTAGAAACGGCTGTAAAACGAGCAGTCCGCGTGTGCAGTCCAATGCACGCATGAAGGTCTCCAGCTCCATGGGAGAAGATATCAGTTCGACTTTGAACGGCCATCTCTGCCAAAGCTTGCAATCGGGACGCACCACCATCGGATAAAGCTCAGATGGAATGTTCCGGCAGTTGGAGGATGTGGACAGATAGAATGTGGGTAGCACGTTGAAACCCACTCTGGTCGCCAGTTCGATTTGGTTGCGCTTGGAGGAGACAAACTCCAGAGTTTCTGCAGCCGGTATCAAGAGGCGGCACGCAGGCTCAAAAGAGACTCGGTTTTGGGCCAACCACAGCATGCGCACATCATCCGCGGTCACAACCGCTTGGGCTCCGACCAGGGAAACATAGTCGCGGATTAAACGTATACCTTCCGGCGTGCCGATTTTTTCCGGCCCGATGCGATCGCCACCGGTCAGGCATGAGCTGTAGCGACGCCAGACACTGCTTCCATCGCCGACCTCCAGCAGATAGACCCGCAGACCTTGGCGGTGGCAACTGCGAACAAATGCCAGGGACGTAGGGCCCCAAATACCCACCAGAAGGATGCTGCTCACAGACATTGCAATCTCTTTCTTTCACCGGTCTGGAGGATCTCCGGCGTGACCCGGCTATCGAGCATTATCGTTTGGGGCGGCGGCTGTATGCCGGCAGACCAGCCTGCCGGACTCAGCAGGTATAGGTTCCTCAGTCCGTCAATCCAGAGAGCGCGACGCGCAGCATCGGCATCGGCCTGAGTTGCAGGATTATCTTGCCTGAGGGCGTGAATGGCTGAAAGGCCGCCCGAGTCCCGGAACATCAGCGACGTGTGAGAAAGAAGCTCTCCTGCCGCCCCGTCGAGCCGGTTCCAGTGCACCATGAGCAAGGATTCCGAAGGCTGTTCCACATTGAGTTTAGCGCCCCACTTGGCCTTGTAGCGCAAAACTCCATCCTCCAGCACAGAGCGACTGCCACCGAACTCTACGCGGGTGCATCCGAGTCTGTAGGCATGGGTTATGCCAAAAAAATAGCACGCAGCAAGAGCGCCACTTCGGACGGACTGTTCTTCTCCTTCGTCCACACCCAGCGCGACCATGCAGTACATTCGTTCGTGCCTGGCGAAGAGCTGCCCGGCTACGCGACGACCGTTTTGCACCGTGAAGACGATGCCTCCACGTTGAAAGAATTGCCTAATATACACGGGCTTTCGCAACCCAGCAAACTCGCCGTAGCGGCTGCGTATATACGGCAGGTACATGCTATGGTAGAACAGGTCGAAATCGGCTTCCTTATGGGAAACCTCCATCTCGAAACGGTGACGGCGTATTCGGCGAAGGTCTTCCCGCACATTGCGACTGGCGCGCAGCAGGCTGGAAATATTCTCCGGAAGCGTCAACAGTGTTCCTATCCATTCCGGCGCCGGTAGATAGGTTGCATCGAGAAACAGGCGCGCAGAGAAACAATCAGCGCGAACGATGGTGAGGTCCGCCATCGTCCGTAAACGACGCAGTAGCTTTGGCAGTGCGCACAAGTGCACACGGCCGACCGGCTCGATTTGAGGCGCCGATGCAAAAAAGGCGATAAGGTATATACTTGACCCAAGGTTCCTCTCCAACGACCAGCAGCCTGCCGGTCCGTCCGGAAGTGTGAGACTGACCCCGATACCAGGCAACAGGAATGCCTTTCAGGACGGCTTGAGCCGACAGCCTGAGCAGTCTCACTGGACGTCTGACCCGTGCGGGCAGCCCCAGCCAGAAGGGCGTAGTCAAATCCTCGAAATTCGACCACCACTTCGATGGCATGGCGAGTTGTCCATCAAAGTAAGAATCGGAGTTACTATCGTCCATTGACAGCCCGTCGCCATGAATGGATCACTTCCCGCAGCAGCGACAGGTCACCCGATCGGAGCCCATGGCGCACTGGCAAAGCCACGATATTTTTTTTCAGCCAAACTGATTCGGGGAATTGCCCGGATGGGAACTCAGGGTGCAAATGCGGCCGGAAAATAAATGCCGGCACGCCATGGCCCCAGCTCCAACGCAGAAAATCCCGCGGGTCTCCGGCGACACTGACGGGAAAGAATCCCGGGCAGGCAACATCCGTCGCCAGCAGTTCCACACTCGATCTCAATGCGGTCCTTAACCGGCAAGCTCCCAAACCCAAATTGAAATGAAACAGTCCCCCTCATATTTTGCCACAGACTACCCGAATCCTGAAGTCAAAGTTGTGTTGACCCCCTTAACGTGACATGCTATTCGGAAACACGAAAGTTGACTTCTGAGTACGGCGAGTCTGTTGCAAGGGAAAGAATCGAGATCCCGACGGCGGGATGTGCAATTCCGTTGAACAAGGGTTGCCCTTGTCGAGAGCTTCGATCCGTCAATCTCCAGAAAGCGACTTGCGGCCCCGGACCTAGAGGCACATACAGCAAAATGCAATGCCTTCCGGAACAGCGGAAACCGATTTGGGAGCGTCTGAAGAATACCGCTTATTTTGCCTGGCAGACAAAAAATCAAGCTCGGTTGACGTTCCAGCCGCTGCAGAGAAGCATTCTGGCCCAAACTCGCCGGCTACAGCAAATGATCCGGCACGCCTATCTGACAGTGCCCTTCTACAGCCGGACCATGGACCGGCTGGGTTTGAGACCATCCGATTTTCGGACCGTGGCGGACTTATCCCGCCTCCCTTCGATCGATCCGTCCCAGCTTCGAAGCGACCCTTTGCAGTTTTTCTCCCGCGCTTATGTTCCGGAAGCTTGCGTCCAGCTTTTTTCTTCCGGCAGCACGGGTGAACCGAGGTCCGCCTATCACACGATCGAGACGGTCCTTCAGAATGCTGCCCATGGGGAGCGGGAGCGGGCTGCCTTTCTCCCTTTGGTCGGCCATAGCTACGGTTACCGGGAGACGGTGATTGGAGCCTCCGTTTCGGCCGATCATCTTCTGCAGAAGATAATCAGGACCCACACATGGGTCCCGCCAGGCGTGCCGATTCGCCGGCAATACCTCTCCGTGTTGGAGCCACCGGAGAAGAACATCCCGATGATCAATGAATTCAGGCCTCACATAATTCGCAGCTTGGGCTCCTACATCGCCATGCTCTTTGGCTACCTGGCGCGCACCGACGCCGCATTTCACAGACCCAGAGTGATCACATACAGCTCGGACACCCTGCCGGATAATATCCGCGGAGTCGTCGAGAGGGAGTTTGGAATACCCGTGTTTTCCGCCTATGAAGCAATCGAGGCGTTGAAGATCGGTTTCGAATGTGAGCGCCACTCGGGGCTTCATGCGAACATCGATTTATACCCCATTCGGATCGTGAACGAGAACGGAATGGATGCGCCCAGGGGAGAATTGGGAGAGGTGGTGGTTTCCAACCTGGTCAACAAGGCTACGGTTCTGTTGAACTATCGCCTAGGGGACCTCGCGGCCTGGGAGGAAGCAAGCTGTCCCTGTGGACGATCTCTTCCCCTTTTGAAACAACTTGCCGGACGCAGGGACGACTCGATACGATTGCCGTCGGGGCGTGTCCTCCATCCATTGGCGGCAAAATCCATTTTCCGCGATGCTCCTGAAGTCTGGCAATACCAGATCGTACACGTGACGCCTTCTCGATTCCACGCCAACGTCGTTGCCGCTCCTACTGCCGACCGTTCTGCATTGGAAGCCGATCTCAAGTCGAGATTCCTGAAAGTGCTGGAAGAAGAAATACATTTGGAAGTCCGATTTGTAGAGAGAATCGACCGAACACGATCCGGCAAAACTCAAGAGCTGGTTTCGGTGTTTGAAAGCCGCCTGGCGCAGCAACACGATGCACAGGTGAAAGCCGTGGAGGATGAATAGGGCTCAACCTTGGAACACACTACCTGAAACAGGATCGGATTGACCACATGAAAGTTGATAAGAGGATCGAGATAGGTGAATACGATGACAATATCCACGCTGAAGTCCTGGAAGATCTGCAAGCAGGCGATTATGGCTACAAATATAGAATCGTGGATGGTGTAGTAATGCCACCCTATATCACGCCTTCCCGCTACGAGCTATCCAGAACCATACAAACTCAAATTGGAGATATCTGCTACACATCGTACCCAAAATCGGGATCGACCTGGTTGGCCTACATTCTTGTGCTGATTGTCGGAAACGGTGAAATTCCTTCTGATCCCACGCTGCGAAGCGGCCTGCACTGGGTGGAAAGCTCCTGGACATATCCACGCTGTAAGACCGAGCTCGACGCTCTGCCCCCGCCGAGAATATTCAAGTCCCATATGCCCTATCGCATGGCGCTGGGCGGGAATCCCGAGCAAAACCCCTGCAAGTATATCTATATAGCTCGAAATCCCAAGGACGTCGCCCTATCCTACTACTTTTTCGAAAGGGGCAAGTCATGGGCCGGACATTATTCCGCACCATGGGAGCATTGGCTGAAGATGTTCATGGAAGGAACAGTGCAAAGAGGCGACTGGTTCGAGCATGTCCTGAGTTGGTGGAATCACAGAAACGCGAAGAACATACTGTTCCTGAAGTACGAAGATCTGAGAAGAAATTTTGGCAAAGAGCTCAGGAGGATAGCCCTGTTTTTGGAATACCCCTTAACTGATGACGTAATCGATAGGATCGAGGAAAAAACTCTGTTCAGTAATATGAAGCAAGATGATTTCAGCAACATGCACGAGATCATGGAATTTCACAGCTTTTTCCGGAAAGGCGAGATTGGCTCCTGGAAAGAAGAGTTTACAGTCGCACAATCCGAGCATTTCGACAGGCTGTACGATGAGCGAATGAGGGGCTCCGGGCTAAGTTTTGAGTGGGAATAAGGAGACTTCTTTCACTCGTTGTTCAGGTTTTTTGGCCACATGAACTTATTCAAACGCCTGTTAAATACCGGCTACGTTGGCGCGCGCGCCGCCCTCGAGCGCCGCATACCCTTTTGGCCGATCGAGCGCATCGAGCGGCTCCAACGGCATCGCGTGCGCTCGATCGTTCGCCATGCCTACACGACGGCGCCGTTTTACCGCGACGCGATGGAGCAACGGGGCTTGAAGCCGGGGGATTTTCGATGCGCCGACGACCTGGCGCGCTTGCCTTTACTCGATGACCTGACGGTGCGCAATAACCCGGAACTGTTTGCCTCGACCCGCTATAGCGACCAGTCCCGCCTGACCGCATACACCAGCGGCTCCACCTCTCATGTTCAAAAAAAGATTTACTGGGACCACACCGCACTGCTGGATTTGCTGTGTTATTCCGAGCGTCACCGCGCGGTGCTCAATGCCTTGCTCGGGCGGGGATGGGGACAACGCCAACTCTTCATCATCCCTCAAGGGTCGATGACCCTTGCGATTCGCTCATTTTGGGACGCAGCGACATTGACGCCCCCGCAGTTGGCCAGGCGTCATTTTGTTCCAGTCTCATCGCCGCTCGAGGAGGTGGTCAGAGAAATCAACACGATCAAACCCGAAGTCGTATTTTCCTATGGATCTTTTGCGGACCTCTTCTTTCGATGGCTGGCCGATCGAAGGCTCACGATCGCTCCGCCGCGGGTGTGGATGTATGGAGCCGACATGCTTTCCGACGACGCGCGCGAGATAATGGAGAAGCAATTCGGCTGCATCCCATACACCACTTATCAGGCCGGGGAGACGGGACGCATCGGCTTTCAGTGTGAGCGTCGCCGGGGATTTCACCTGAACGTGGACGCCGTACCCGTGCGGCTGGTAGACGAGAACGGCCGGACCGTCAGACCGGGCGAGGTTGGAGAGGTGGTCGTTTCGAACCTTTACAACCGAGCTATGGTGCTTTTGAATTACCGGCTTGGCGATTTGGGGGCTTTATCGACCATCCCATGTCCCTGCGGAAGATCGCTGCCTCTATTGGCCGGATTTGAAGGTCGCTGTACGGAAGTACTCCAACTTCCCGATGGCCGCAAGGTCCCGTACGTTATGTTCGAGGTGCTGCTCAAGAACGAGCTGCATGACTCGATCCAAGCCCAAATGGTTCAAAGCTCGCCAGCTCGGATCTGCTGGCGGATCGTCCCAGCTTCAAACGCCGACCGAGAGAAACTGCGTGCGCAGATCCTGGCGAAATCCTCATCTTTCATTGGTCCGAAGATACAGGTAACCGTCGAATTTGCCGAACACATCCCGAGCACCGGCGGCGGAAAGTTTCGGCGCGTCATCCGAGATTCGACACTTGTGCAGACCGAACAACCCGAGCCGAGGAACTGATAGATGTGCGGCATCTGCGGCGTTGCTTTTTCCGATCCGGGCCGGCGCGTGGATGAGCCCATACTCCGGCGTATGACGGATATCATTCGCTACCGCGGGCCTGATAGCGAAGGGTTCCACAATGGGCCGGGGATCGGCCTCGGCGTTCGCCGCTTGAGCATCATCGACCTCGACACCGGCGACCAGCCCATCTCTAACGAGGACGGGACTCTCACGCTGATCTGCAACGGCGAGATCTACAACTTCGTGGAGCTGCGGGAACGGTTGCTTGCGGCGGGTCACCGGTTTCGCACCAGATCGGACGTCGAAGTCATCCTCCATCTCTATGAAGATCATGGTGCGGACTGCGTGCATCACCTACGCGGAATGTTTGCCTTTGCGCTGTGGGACAGTCCTCGACGGCACCTGATGCTGGCGCGCGACCGGCTCGGCATTAAACCGTTGCACTACGCAATTACGCCCGAAGCGCTTTACTTCGGTTCGGAGATGAAATCCATTCTGGCGGCGGATTGCGTCGAGCGGCGACTCGACCTCCAAGCGCTGAAAGACCTCTTCACCCTGGGATTCGTCGTCGGGCCCAAAACCATGCTGACATCCATCCGGCGACTTCAGCCGGGCCACTACCTTTTGTTCAAAGGCGGGGATGTGAGCCTCCATCAATACTGGGATGTCAACTTTCCCGAGCTGTCTTCAACCCAGGCTCGGCGCGGCGCCGACGAGTGGGCGGAGGCGCTTCGGGAAGAGCTGCGGGAGTCGGTGCGCATCCATCTGCGCAGCGACGTGCCGGTGGGGGCGTGGTTGAGCGGCGGCATTGATTCAAGCGCCATCGTTAGCATGATGACCCGATTCTCGCACCGGTCCATCCAAACGGTGTCGCTCGCCTTTGAGTATCCCGAACTCGATGAGGTCGGCAATCAGCCCACGTTAAATGAATTTCCCGGCTACACATTCGAGAACCAGCGTGTGACCTGTAATGCCGGCGATTTCAAGCTGTTTCCAAAGGCTCTCTGGCACTGCGAGGATATATCCGCCACGGGTATCGAGATTCCCTGCATGCTTCTGTCCAGGGCCGCGGCGCGGAATGGCAAGGTCGTGCTGGTGGGTGAAGGCTCGGATGAGCTGTTCGGTGGTTATCAATGGTTTCGGGCAGACAAGATCCTGCAACCGCTCGGGAAGCTGCCGCTGTCGGTTCGCCGCTTCATGCTTATGGGACCGCTGATCCCAAGTCGTTGGCCGGGCGCCAGCCGCATCCTGCTCGCCTCTCCACGGATGAACATAACCCGGTACACACCCATGATCGGCCCGGCGCGCATCGAGATCCTGAGCGAGCTGTTCTCGGACAACCTGGGAGCCATGCTGGGGCAAACCGTGGCGCCCGATTGGGATCTCACCGTGCCCGAGGGCTTCAGCAAGTGGGATCCGTTCGTTCAGCTTCAATACTATGAGCTGAAAATACGATTGCCGGATTTCATCCTCCATCATATGGACCGGACGTCGATGGCTTACTCGCTGGAGGTGCGAGTGCCCTTTCTCGATCACAAAGTCGTGGAATTTTGCGCAGCAATCCCCCCATCACTAAAGTTGAGGGGCCTGACGGAGAAGTACATCCTGAGGAAGGCCATGCAACCGCTGTTGCCGCGTGAAATCTATCATCGTAAGAAGCGCGGCCTCCGCGCGCCTTTCAAGCAATGGATGCGGGGAAAGCTCCCCGAGTTTGCCGAGGAGTTGCTGTCGGCGAGTTCTCTACGGGCAAAGGGATATTTCAAACCCGAAATCGTCGAGAGAATGCTTGCTCAGCATAGGGCGGGCGCAAAAGACTACGGCATACTGCTGATCGGGGTCCTCGCCGTTCAATTGTGGGACGACCTGTTCCTCTCGAACCATCAGAGAACGAAGGCAATGGAATGAGAGATCGGATCTTCAGGGAACCGCCGCCCGGGCAAGCGGCTTCGAGTTCAACGCTCAAGTAGCGGACGTATTCGATTATATGCTGCTTCGGATCGATTTGGTCGATTTAGATAGTGGGATGGCGAGATTGAGTTCTTTTGATATTTTGATGAATGCGGAAGTAACACGAATCTGTGGAGGGGTGCTTGCTTCAGCGGGAATCTGACTACTGGAATTCATTGGTGTCAAAGTGGCCCGTTGGGCGGCAGAGCCTCTGGCGCACCCACAGTGACGCAATAAATACGGCCCTTCTGAAGGAATGGCTGCCACTTGGGGAAAATGGCCGTGTGCTCAAGACGGACTTGTTCGACGAGATGTGCAGTGAAGGATTGTATCCGTTTTTTGCTCCCGGGACCGGGAGTTTCATTGGTATGGATCTATCCTTTGCCGCTGCATCGGGAGCCCTGTTTTTCAATCCCGGCATGGCGGCAGTTGCGGCGGACATTCGGCGCCTGCCGTTTGCTGACTCAGTGTTCGACACAGTTATATCGATATCCACATTGGACCACTTCGCGTCTTTAGCTGACATTGCTCTAAGCCTATGTGAAATCCACAGGGTGCTTCGTCAGGGTGGGCAGATGGCGCTCACAATGGATAACTTCACCAATCCGGTCATCGCTTTGCGCAACAAGCTCCCATTTCGTCTTTTGAACCGTTTGCGTGTTTTACCCTATCGTGTGGGCGTCACTTTAGACTCCCTCTGTCTGCAACAGCTCCTCAATCAAGTGGGATTTGCAGTGGGGGAACAAACGACGACAATTCATTGTCCACGCGCTCTGGCTATGGCTCTGGCGCACTTACTGGAGATATCTGCAAACGCAAGAACAAAGAAAGTGTTCCTAAGCTGCCTGGCGGCATTTGAGAAGCTCTCCCGTTGGCCGACATCCCATCTGACCGGCCACTTCATTGCGGCAAGGGCAATCAAACGATAACCCTCCGTCCATGTTGTACAGTGGCGAGCCTTCAGGTCCTGCGCTCTATGCTCTGGCAAGCCTTGTGAAACGGAGTGTCCTGCTCTGCTATTTCACCCGGCTGCAACACCTGGAACCGAGACGCCTTATCCCGACATGGCCATAACTTACGCGAGAGGGTAGAAATGTTGCCCACATTCGGAGAGCTTTTTTGATGAGGGAAAAAGGAGGATTAGCAAATTGCCTTTCTCCTCAAAACTGACTTCAAGAAGCTCTCCTTGCCCTTGAAATTTTAACGTCCGGAAAATTTGCCACGTCCGGATCGTACATTGATTTTGATAAAGCGTTCCCGACGGGGAGCTTTTCACTCCCCGTCTTCTTGCTCCGAATCATCCATACAGGTTCTCAATCCACCTTGTCGCCTCGGTATCGCTGATTTTCCTGAGGTATCTCTGAGTGGTTGAGAGATTGGCATGCCGGAGAATTACCTTGCTCTCTATTTCGATTGGCACACCGGATCTCGATGCATAAGTGGCCGCATGCCTCCTGAGATCGTGCGGCCTCAATGCGATGCCTGCAAGCTTTCCTGCCTTCTTGACGACAATCCTGGCAGCCGCATACGTGATCGGAAAAATCCGTTGCTCCGTCTCAATCGGTCGCTCCTTGATGTAAGCACGCAAACGCTCCACCACCTTCCGAGGAATGAAGACAACCTCTGCGTCCTTACCGCTTTTTGGACTTTGCATCGTCAACTTATGATCGCTTACATCTTTCGGGGTGAGCTTCAGGACTTCGCCGACCCTCATGCCTCCCCTGGCCATCAGTTCCAGGATAAGCCGGTTTCTCAACTTCATTGTCCTGAAGATAATTTCGTCGACCATCTCCTTTTCGACGACGTCCCAGTGGATGGGCTTGCCGGGATTGTAGAGTCTTCTCAACATCGGGGCATCACAGGGGTTCTGAATGGTGGAATAGAGATTGATCCTGATGAAATTGAAGAAGGCCTTGAGATGGGAGTAGCGGCAGTGCTTGGTCTGTTGCTTTCCGCCCTCAGTGATCTTGCTCAGAAATGAAAGAATCTCCGCGGATGCGACGGCGGTAAGCTCCCGGTCTTTGTCGAAGTGATCACAGAGTTTGGCGAGCGTAAAGCCATAGGACTCAATCGTATTTTTTTCCGGAATTCATCCTGTGGTGCTCTTGATAGACTTGAACTGCTTGGTCGAGTTTCATGGCTTGCCTCCTGTCTTGGCTGTGGGTAGGTCCAAACCGATTGGGGCTACGGGCGGAATGTAAGATATCCTTTTCAAGTGTGCAAGAATCCGAGCCGGCTCGGGATTCAAGGATCTGGCAAGCCACAGCAACTTTCGCTGAGCTTGGGGGATAGCTGTCTTGGAGGCCAATTCCACACAGATAGGAAATAAAGACTTCCGTGCTATGTGAGCCAGTGAATTTTGCCGTGTCTATCTGTTTTCTCCCTTGCTATTATTATCGATTATTTTCGCCGAGCCCCACCAAACACGATGGAGCGTGAAAACGATTTCTCAATCCACCGAATGAAGTTTGTCCTGAAACTGCGCAACTCTTCTTACCGGCATTTTATTCTTGCGGGTTTTGACCAATGTTCTATAATTTTCGGAGTTCTCGCATTTCAGGAGCTTCCCTCTGTGTCAATATAACTGAGACACCTTCCCCTTGATAAATTAGAGTAGAGGGCGGGGAAGGAAAAATCGTGAAGAGAACTTTCAGCATGCCAAAGAGGACCTCTCGATCGAATGCCCCTGAGGTGAAAGTGGGTGAGCGTAGCGAGCCAGGAG
>PLSV01000131.1 GCA_003165235.1 Syntrophobacteraceae bacterium | reverse complement strand
CTCAAAGTTGTTGACACATTCCGAGTTACCGGGATTTGTTTATTGGCAGGGCGGGTGAAACTTCCAGGCTACATGATCGAGCTCATTGAGATTTGTCTATTCAAATTCGGTTCCGGGTCTTTTCCGTTTTCCCCGCCTCACCTTGCGGCCCCCTTGGGCCACAAAAAGTTCGAGGGTTGCGATCCCCCGCAACCCTCGAATACTTTGGTCTGCTGTTCCGCTTTAATCAGGATATGTTAAAAAGAGAATGCCCTCTTGTTTCAAAAGCCTCTTCGTGCATATCCCGATCATAAAACAGGCGGTTGTCCAGTCTATCCAACCCCGGAACACCTCCCAGGATTTCATCCTGCTCAATCTCAACTTCATTTATCTCTATTCGATCGACAATAGATGAAAAGCCCATCGACTCGGCAAGTATCTGGAGAATGACATCGCGTTCGGCCTCATTTTCAAGTGCGCCATCCAGAAATATAACCCCCTTCCTCAACGAAATCTTGAGTTCTTCCGTCTCGATTCTCTCGTCGGTTTGCAGGCGTTCATAGATCAGATGGACTATCTGTTCATTGGGCAAACCCTCGTATTCATCGGGGACTTTTCCGGAAACGACCGCTTCCGCCGTCTGCGGCAGGCTCCTATGCTGCTTTTCGTAGTCCCGGGCGCACTCCACGCAAAGTCGCGTCCAGGGTATCGCCTGCAGCCTTTTCGGCGCTATGTCGTCCCCACATGACTCACAAACTCCATAATCGCCCAGCGACATCTTGATCAGCGCCAGGTCGATCTGTTCGATTTCGATCTTCCCATTCTCGTCGAGTTTGTCGTAAGGCTTGACAATACTGGCCTTCTGAGCCTCTTCTTCCAGCTCTATGGCCGGCTCTTCCAGTTCCTGCCATGCCGCCGCAAGCCGTTGAACTCTTTCCAGTACGCTGCTGCGTCTCTCGACGAGCATATTTCTGAGGAATAATATCTCTTCCTTACCCATGACTAAATCCTCCTGAGCACAACCATAAGGGATAAACACATGCGACTAAAAATAAGAAGCCTGTAAGAACAATTCAAGTCTATCCACAAACATATCGAAATCACTGCGGCATCAGGCGCAAACACGTTGCGCTTGGTTGACATCGGCACGGCCGCGTATTACAGAAACCTCCTCAGGACCGAATGTCTCATCCGCGCCAAAACACTCGAAGAGGAGATAAAAATTGTATCGGAAAAACGTGTTCCCCCTGGCCATGCTCCTTTTCACTCTATGCTGTGTCGGACTTGTTCCTGCATGGAGCATCGAGAAAGCGGCGGAAATTCCCAAAGCCGATTCAATGAAGAAGTCACTCGATGCCGGACCCGATTTTCAGGCGGGAGAAAAGCCGTCGGTGACTCATCACATCCTGAAGCTGGCCGGTGGCCGTATTTTGAGTTATAGCGCCACCGCTGGTTATCTGAGGCTGGTCAATGAATCCGGAAAGCCGCAGGCGGATATTTTCTTTACTGCCTACACGGTGGAAGGCGAAACCGGGGCAAGACCGGTTACATTCGCGTTCAACGGCGGGCCGGGGGCTTCATCGGTGTGGCTTCACATGGGGGTCGCCGGGCCCTTTCGGGCTATGACCGGAGACAAAATCCCCTCCGGCGCGCCCGCCGCTCCGGCCCCTAACCCTTACTGCTGGCTCCCCTGGACCGATCTCGTATTTATCGACCCCGTAGGGACCGGTTACAGCAGGTCAATTCCGGCCGACAACGCGAAACAGTATTTCAGTAAACCTGATGACATCCGTTCGGTCGGCGATTTCATTGAACTCTATATCGACAGGTTCAACCGGTGGCGCAGCCTCAAATGTCTCGCGGGAGAAAGCTATGGGGCGACGAGGGCGGCCGGACTTCTCCCATATTTATATGAAAATTTTGGAATCGAAATCGACGGCCTGATCCTGATCTCGCCCGCACTCGATCTGAGCATAGTACACCCGGACCCCTCGGACGACCTGCCGTACATGCTCTACGTCCCATCCTATGCCGCAACTGCGTGGAGCCATAAGAAAACCGGTCCCGAGTTCAGGTCCGGCCTCACCGAAGTCCTGGCCGAAGCCGAAAGGTGGACCCTCGAGGAATATCTGCCGGCCCTTGCCAGGGGCCGCAATCTCTCCAGCCCCGATGCGGACAGGATTGCAGCCAGACTGGCAAGCCTTGCCGGATTGCCCGAGCAATTTGTCAGAAATCGAGATATCCGGATATCCAGGTCCGAATTTATGGCCGAACTCCTGCGCTCGGAAGGGCTCTTGCCGGGTTTGATAGATGGAAGGACAACCCAGCGGCCCATGAGCGGTGGGTTCTTTAACGACCCGGCGATCGCCATGACCGCCGGACCCTACACGGCGGCGCTGAACGGGTATATGCACGATGTCCTCCAATTCAGCGCCGGCTTACCATATGTATTTTTTTCGCTCTCGGCCAACTCTGAGTGGAACTGGGGGGCGGCCTTTTCAGAATATGACGCAGTGCAATCGCTCCGGCAAGCCGTCAACAGGAACGGACGGCTAAAAATTCTTGCGGCGGCCGGCTATTTCGACCTGGATATCCCCTATTTCGCCACGGCCTATGTTATGAGTCACCTTGGGATCGCTCCTGAGAGGTCGGCAAACATCAAGGTCCGGTTTTTCCAGGGCGGACATATGTTCTATACCAACAGCGAAGTCCTGGAAGAGTTTACCTCTGAAATCGCGCGGTTTTTCACTGAGATTACAGGCGCCAGGCCGGCAACTCCTTGAGTCGCGCGCCTCTTCGTGTAATTCTGCTCTTCATTGCTATAAAACCATCCCGCTGGCGCCAATCTCCACGCTGCGCGAAGTAGAGAAGATCGCGCCGCCTGGACAATACAGGTCCAATGAGATTTATTTGACTTATTGTCTGTTTCGCGGCTCTCCCTGACCTGTCTATGATCAGGCTTCGCGTGAAAAAAACAAAGCCGCGCCTGCAGGAAATGACTGCGCCGGTTAGCCGGATTTTGTTCGTCCATCTCTCGATAGCATCCTGCCTCATTGTGAGCGGACGAAACATGTCCGGGCGCAATCCGCTCGCCGATATAACCCGGCAAAAATTACATCCCTGAAGCGTGAATAATCTCAAGAATCCTTTCCCTGCCTGCCGCCGGGGGGTTTGACATTTAATCGTCATAAAGATTTCACGCCATCGTCATGAACAATCACCCGATTTGTGTCAAAGTCGCCGCAATCCAAAGTTTACATCACGTTGAACTGATAGGACGGCTCACTTCGGCGAGGGCCGTTTATTTAACTATGTTCCGGGTGGAAATGCTTCTGTTTCGGGGTTTTTTGTTCCGGTCTGAAAATGTGCCTGGGGTTCATACGAAAGGGGGTGTGGACGGCCGCAGAGGGTCAGAATAGGAACTGCCGCCGGTCAGTTCATATCGTTGTTTTCCCTGTCCGCTTGTAAGGAGTGTAGAAAACCTGCAGCAATCTCTGATCTTAAACGTGAAAAAGTCAGAAGAAACCCAAGAGGAGGTAAGATCGTGAAAAGAAGAGATTTTTTAAAATACGGCTCAACCGGCGTAGCCGGCTTGGCCCTCGGTGGCTTGACGAGAACGCCGCTTTTTAAAATCGGCAATGCTTTCGCCAGCTCGAAAACCGCATGGAAATTCGGCGTCATGGGGGATACTCAGTGGACGCAGCACCCCAGCAACTCTTCCACTGAAACCATCGCTCAAGACCCAAGCGGGCTTAACCCAAACAGCGTGTCTGTTTCGATCATCAACCAGATCGATCCGATGTTCGTGAGTCTTGGGGTTAAATTTGTAATCCAGGTAGGCGACCTGACGGATTGCGGCACGACGGCCGCCATTCAAACCCGCGCCCTTGCCGCCCATACCAATCTGTATCCTCACAATATCGGCTTCTTCCCACTTCGGGGCAACCACGAAACTTACGGCGGCGCCAATAGCGACCTTAATCTATACGCCATCCCCGCCATACAGGAAAACTTCCCGCAGACCAGGGGCGTTGGAACCACGTGGGGCGCGCATAACTTCAGCAGCGCGACCGATTCCAAAGGCAAAGCGATCTCTGACCTGAAGGGGATCAGCTACTCCTTCGATTACGGCGCCTCAGGCAACAACGCGCGCTTCCTTATGCTCGACTGCTGGGCGACGGAAAACAGCAACCCGCAAAGCAGCGCGCTTCCCGAAGGCACGATGAACGCAGACGGCTACCCCTACGGTTACACCATCAACGATCAGCAGAAATGGATCACCAACCGGGTCAATCACCTGACTCGCGGCACAGAGCACGCATTCGTCTTCACGCACCAGCCGCTCATTGCCGAAGACCACCAGGATACGATCTTCAGCGGCTATACCTATGCCAACCCCGCCTGGCAGAACGCCTTCTTCGCCAGCCTCCAGAAAAATGGCGTCAGGTACTACATTGCCGGCCACGACCACATGCACCAGCGGTCCATTATCGCCAGCCCTGACGGCCAATCGCAAGTCGAAGAGCTTATCTGCGCTTCGTGCAGCGGCAAGTTCTACACACCAAACCCCTTGAGCAGCTCAGGCTGGGTGGACCCAACGGACAACGTCAACCAAAAGTATCGTGAAACACCGATATCACAGGAATTATACACTGTCGGCTTCTACATCTTCACAGTGGACGGCCCGACCGTGACAGTTGATTATTATTCTGACACGCAGGGCAACTGGTACTCCGATGCGAGTTACCCGAACGCCGCATCGGGCCCGGGAACTCTTATCACTCCCACTCTCAATTTCACAAAGAAGGAGACCTGGGGTTACAGCATGAGCCCGACAGGAGTTTCATCATTCCAGTTGAATCAGGAATCGGGCTACTCGATCTTATTCGGCTCTACTACCGCTCAGGTCTTCAAGCAGAACGGCACAGCCTCAGACTATACCGGCCGGCTCCTAACCAAGAACGCCGAGGCCTGGTGGGCGCGCAAGAACAGCGTCACCAACGCCAATGCAATCAGCGACGTTCTGACTCTGCTGGGCGCCGCCTCTGCGGCTGTCGAACAAAATCACAATCCGGCAAACACTTTCAATTCAAACGACCCCGTGACTGTAATCATGACATACAGTCCTTCATTGAACGGCAACGATCAGGCCGTGCTCAGCAGCATGAACGCTCAAGGCAATTGGGTCAATACGGTGGACTTGAATTTTGGCGGTGCCAACAACTTCATTTCCGGCCCTTGGATGGAGGGCTACTCTCTTGGCGCCTACGGCTTTGATCCCAACACACGCACTGCGTGGGCAGTCGTCGACCACGACGGTGATTTCGCCGTCATCAAGACGGGATCATAGCCATCACTCCCAGGCGCCGGGCGATAACGCCGCTCGATGGTTTCACTTCAGCGGCCGGTCCGGTTCATTCAGGAGATTATGCCTAACCAACTCGGATAACCCGCCCCAACAGTGCGGGAACCCGACATTCTGCAAAGCCCGGGCGTTTTAGCCCGGGCTTTGTTAATTAAACATGCCTATGCAAGATGATAAACTGTGGAGGGTCCAATGAAGATGGGGCCATAAACTACCGGAGCAGCTTCAAGATGCCCTTCATGGATATACCATGGTGCGCCCTCATTCAGCACCTCAATCAAGTCTTTTGTGTCAACGTAAGGTAATACTTTGCACTTGCAAATCAGCCCTGGATAACGTATTTATCTCATCCGGGGGGGACCGGCCCAACCGGACCGATTGAAATCCGTGTAGCGAATCTGTTAAAATTTAACTGAACACCGGTTCGGACCGAGCTCCAGGGGAATTCTATGGTCAGAGGCATGAATCTGTGCTCGTGGATTGGCTTGATTGTACTCCTGTCGATCTTCGGATGCACAAAAACGCCTGTCAACACCGAGCAGTTCGAGCCCATAAATGATGCAGCAGAACTCGCGCCTGCCGCCGAGCCCGCTCTAAAAGCGCCTCCTTCCCCGAAAGCGCCTGTCAAGCCGGTTGGAAAAGACTTGTCCACCGTACGCCGCGCGATAACCGAAAAGGAACTGCGAAAGCTGCAGGAGAAAGACCCCGACCTGGAATATTACCGTTGCATCGAAATTCTTTGCCGCCTGAATAAAAAGGACAAGGAATATATACGCCAGGATATGAAGCGAAAGCGTCCCCTGACCGTGCCAAAGAAGTTCTCTTCCTACAAGGGCTGGTCGCCTCTTCCCGCAAACATTGCGGACGCCGGCAAGTTCCCCAGGTTAATCCTGGTGGTGAAGAATATCCCGTTTCTTGGGTGGTATCAGAACGGCAAACTGGTTGACAGCACCTATGTGTGCATAGGAAAGATGAATACATGGACCAAAAGGGGACTTTACACTGTAAAGGCAAAAGACCTCAATCACATGTCCACCTACCCGAACGCGTACGGATTTCCGGCTTTCATGCCTAACGCCCTGCACATCTACGACCGTGTTTGGATTCACACCGGGGACGTGACCGGTCCAAATTGCTCGCATGGCTGCATAAACGTTCCGATCGCCCCCGCCGAAAAGCTATATAATTGGACAAACGTTGGGACTGCCGTCCTGATTACGGAATCTTTGAAGGATTTGGGCCGTGACTTCAAGACCGCTCGTTTAGAAAAACCTAATCCACAAAAGGCCCCGCCGGTAAAAGAAAAGGGCAAACAGGATAAGGGGCAGGCAGCGGCGAATGAAACTCAGAAACAGGTTCCACGAAACAGCAACAAAGCTGCAACGGGAGGGATTTAGAAAATGGAAGTCAGCAGGCGAATTTTTTGGCGTATCGGGCTTCATTTGTTTTGCGGGGCCCTTGTTGGCGCAGCCCTGTGCTCATGTTCGCTTTACCAGTCACTTTTCCAATCAAGTATAACTCCACGACCCCATGCAAACGTCCAGGAGCCGCCGCCTCAGGCCCCGCCGGAGTGCGAGCTTCCTTACTGCGCGGTAGACCTTGATTTCCCCTTAATTCTTATCACCAATCCCAAGATCTACGTATTAAAGGAAGAACGCCGGCTCTGGCTGATCCAGAGCAACACGCTCGTTCGCGACTTTCACATCGCGCTTGGACCCAACCCGAAAGGGGACAAATACTTTAGAGGCGACGGCAGGACCCCCGAGGGAGAATACTTCGTCTGCAGAAAGAACTCTTCGAGCCAGTTTTACAAGTCGCTTGGAATAAACTACCCCAATCCGCGCAATGCGGAAAGCGCCCTTTCATGCGGCATGATTTCCTATAACGACTACTGCTCGATCAAGCACGCAAATGACGTAATGAGGTTGCCGCCCTCCAACACGGCCCTGGGCGGACAGATATTCATCCATGGAGGCGGATGCCAAAAGGACTGGACCCTGGGATGCATAGCAGTGCAGAACAGCGCCATAGACGAATTGTTCAGCGTGGTCCCGGTCGGCACACCCGTTTTTATAATGCCCTGAGCGGCCCGAACACTAGAAAGGTATATCGTCGTCCGGAGGCCCCGTATTGGGAGGCAGATCCTCTATTGCGGAGCGCCCGGCGGGGGCGTTTCTCACAGGGTTCCGGCCGGCTGCAGGCCCTTGTCCCTGGCTCTGACCCTGCCCCTGGCCCTGACCCTGCCCCTGACCCTGCCATTGTCCCTGGCCTTGGCCCTGGCCTTCCGCGCTCCCAAGCAACTGGATTTCCCTGGCTATAATTTCGGTGGAATAGCGTTTCTGACCCTGGGCGTCCTCCCACTGGTTGGTCCGGATACTGCCTTCAATATAGACCAGACGGCCTTTGGCCAGATAATTTCCACAGAACTCAGCCGTTTTGTTAAAGGTAACGATACGGTGCCATTCCGTTCGCTCCTCCCGGTTGCCTTCGGCTCCCGCAGCGACGTATTCATTTGTCGCGAGGTTGAATTTTGCAACTGCGACTCCGCCGGGGCTGTATCGGATATCCGGGTCAGCCCCCAATCTGCCGACTAATATTACCTTGTTGACCGTCCCTTTAGCCATTTCTTGCCTTCCCCTCGTATGACAGACTTGTTAACAACACTAAACGATCATTTGGCGAGACGCTCTGGCAGGCATCCCTCATCGACGCGTGATGCATAGCCCGGAAGGCGGCCGCAGCCTGCGTCTGATCCGGTCACTCCTCTTACCGCCTTTAGGCGGAAGTCGTCCGCTTTGGGCGTTCGCGGGAAGCCTGGTTCCCAAACACCATATATCATGAATCAAAAAGGAGCAAAATCAAACGGGATTTTTTCAGGCCCCGCCCTGCCCTGGGCTGGATCGACACCTAGAAGGGGAGAAGGTCCCGTTTCTGTCTCCCTGTCTCCGCGTCTCCCTGTCCCCCTCGCCGTGGTGAGCGTTTACTCCAATTGACTACCGTCTTGAAACAGATTAAAGTACGAGGTTGAAAACAGCCCCGAAATTTTTTTCCAATTCTTTGATGCACCTCGCCCCAAGCTGGTGAGAGATGAGATTATTGCGCTCGGTTTTCTTTTACATCATTTTAGTTCTTTCCACCATTATTCTGGGGGGGTCGATCGTAATAGTCTCTTTTGTAAGGGAGGCCTGGACGCCTTTGATCGCCTGTCTTTGGGGCAACGTAAACCTTTGGGCCGCCGGGGTGAAGGTTAACGTCACCGGTCTTGAAAATATAAATAACCGTGGCCCTTACATATTCGTCAGCAATCATCAGGGGTGGTTCGATATTTTCGCCGCGCTTGGGATGCTGCCCCTTCGTTTTAGCTGGCTTGCAAAACAGGAGCTTTTCAAACTTCCGGTCCTTGGCGCCGCGATGCGCAGGGCGGGCTATATCCCAATCGACCGCAAGGATACCAGAAAAGCGCTGATTGGCCTCAAAAGGGCCGCCGAACAGATTCGGCAGGGGACCTCGGTATTCATCTTCCCTGAAGGCACCAGAAGCTCTGACGGGGTAATCGGAGATTTCAAGAAAGGCTGGTTTGTCCTGGCCGCCAAATCGCAGCAGCCCGTCGTCCCCGTCAGCATCAGCGGATCGTATCACATTCTGCCAAAAAAGTGCTGGACGCTCCATCCTGGGGAAATCAGGTTTTCAATAGGCGCCCCGATTCAGACCGCAGGCTGCGACAGCAAAGACCGAGACCTCCTGATGGAACAGATCCGCGAGGCGATCCGCGCGAATTTGACTTTTGAGGAGGCCGGGGGCGGCGGCCGGGTTGAGCCGGAAATCAGGGGGGCCGATTTACACGACGGGGGGAACATCTGCCGCGATGCCTGAAAAATTGACTGGTCCCGCATTAAAGGTCATCCCCCTGGGTGGCCTGGGCGAAATAGGCCTGAACATGATGGTCCTCGAATACGAGGAGACCATCGTGATTGTCGACTCCGGCTTGATGTTTCCCGAAGAAGAGATGCTGGGCATCGATATAGTCATTCCCGATTTCAGCTATCTTCTCAAAAACAGAGACAAGGTGGCCGGCCTTGTCGTAACGCACGGCCATGAGGATCACATAGGCGCTATTCCCTTCCTTCTCCGCGAACTGTCCATCCCTATATACTCAACAGCCCTCACCCTCGCCCTGATAAAAGAAAAACTCCGGGAGCACAATTTGCTCGATAGAGCGGAGCTTGTTGAGATCGTCCCCCGCCAGGTCATTGAGATAGGGCCGTTCAGTTTCGAATTCATCCGGGTCTGCCACAGCATCCCCGATGGCGTGGGGCTTGCCATACGCACCCCTGTCGGCGTCCTCATCCATTCGGGCGACTTCAAGATCGACAATACGCCCGTTGATGGCAAAAGGTTTGACATGGCGCGGCTTGGCTCCTATGGCGAAGAGGGGGTTCTGGCCCTTTTTTCCGATTCGACCAACGCGGAGCGCGAAGGTTACACGGTATCCGAAAAGGAAGTGGGCGTCACGCTTCGCGAAATATTCCTGGAAAAGAAGGGAAGGCTGATAGTCGCCATATTCGCCAGCAATCTGCACAGGATGCAGCAGCTTATCCATATTGCGCGCGAGTTCGGGCGCAAGGTCCTGCTCAACGGCAAATCGATGGTTGCAAACGTTCGGATCGCGCGCGAACTGGGCTATCTCGATTTTACTGCGGACGACGAGATATACATCCAGGACCTTCAGTACATGTCCGACTCTCAGGTCCTGATGCTTACAACCGGGTCGCAGGGCGAACCTATGAGCGCCCTCAGCAGGATGGCTTTCAATGATCACAAGAGGCTCAAAGTCAAGGAAGGGGATACGATAATCCTTTCCTCGAGGTTCATTCCCGGGAACGAGCGCACCATTCAGAACATCATAAACAATCTGTGCAGGAACGGGGCGGATGTAATCCACGAGCAGGTAAAAGACATTCACGTTTCAGGGCACGCGTATCAGGAAGAGCTTAAGATGCTGATAAACGTGGTCCAGCCCCGCTATTTCATCCCAATTCATGGCGAATACCGCCATCTTATGAAACACAGGCAACTGGCCATATCGCTCGGGACGCCTCCTGCCAACTGCCTGTTGATAGAAAACGGCGCCGTTATATCCTTCAGCCTCGACTCGGTCTGCACGAAAGACAGGATCGAGGCGGGCAGGGTTTTTGTGGATGGCAAAGG
>PLSV01000206.1 GCA_003165235.1 Syntrophobacteraceae bacterium | reverse complement strand
GATGCGAGTATCTTGGCCTTCAGGGCCGCAATATCCTGCTCCCCGATCAATTGATGATCCACTGCGGGAACCGGGTCCTGCCAGATCAGGTGCTCCTTGGGAACCAGCGGTCCAAGATACCGCGAGATCGGCCCCATATCGCGATGCGTCAGCTTGAACCAGGCCTTCGAGAACGCGTCTGCCAACTCCTGCGGATGCTCAAGATACCGCCGCGAAATCTTCTCGTAGATCGGATCGAATCTCAGCGAGAGATCGGTCGTAAGCATCGTGGGGGCGTGCCTCTTCTTAGGGTCGTGCGCATCCGGCACGGCATTGGCTGCTGCTCCGCCCTTGGGTTTCCATTGTTGCGCGCCGCCAGGACTCTTCGTGAGTTCCCATTCATGGCCGAACAGGACTTCAAAATAATTGTTGTCCCATTTGATTGGATTCGTGGTCCATGCACCCTCCAGGCCGCTCGAGATCGTATCCACGCCTTTGCCGCTGCCAAAACTGTTCTTCCAGCCCAGGCCCTGCTCTTCAATGCCGGCGCCCTCCGGTTCCCGACCGACATACTTCACCGGATCGGCAGCGCCATGAGCTTTACCGAACGTGTGACCGCCGGCGATGAGCGCAACTGTCTCCTCGTCGTTCATCGCCATGCGAGCGAAGACCTCACGGATGTCCCGCGCTGCAGCGACCGGGTCCGGGTTGCCGTTCGGGCCTTCCGGGTTGACGTAAATCAGGCCCATCTGCACGGCGGCGAGCGGATTTTCGAGGTCCCGGTCGCCCGTATAGCGTTTGTCGCCCAGCCAGGTGTCCTCGGAGCCCCAGTAGACGTCCTTTTCCGGTTCCCAGATGTCCTCGCGCCCGCCGGCGAAACCGAACGTCTTGAAACCCATCGATTCCAAGGCGACGTTGCCCGATAGGATCATCAGGTCGGCCCAGGAAATTTTCCGGCCGTACTTCTGCTTGATCGGCCAGAGCAGTCGTCGCGCCTTGTCGAGGTTCACATTGTCGGGCCAACTGTTGAGGGGTGCAAAGCGCTGGCTGCCGTTGCCTNNGCCGGCCACCAGTCCTGCGACTTCGTCATCAGTTCACGGAGGTCCTTTTTCACGGCCTCCAAGTCGAGACTCTTGAACTCTTTAGCGTAGTTGAAACCCTCGCCCATCGGATTGGACTTGGAGGAACGCTGGTGCAGGATATCGAGCTTCAACTGGTTCGGCCACCAGTCTCGGTTCGTCGTGCCGCCGCCGGCAGTCTGTGTGTGAGCTGTGCCTGTCACCGGGCGCTTGCTTTCTTCATTCATAATATCTACTCCTTTCGTTGTGTGAATTGTTGACACTCGACGCATCAAGCTCAATGGCTTGCTATGGAGAATCTTTCTGCATAACGGACAAAAAATGGAGGCTACCCTTTCTGCTGACACTCCGGGCATATGCCATAAAAGTCCAGCCGGTGACTGATGAGCTTATAGCCGGTTTGGGAGGCAAGCTTTGCAGCCATTTCGTCAAGGCTAGTCAAATCGGGATCGACAATCCTCTTACATTTGATGCAGATCAAATGAGGATGGGAATCAGGCTTTTTTCCGTCATACCGGTTGTAATCACCGCTGAACTCAAGTTCCAGTACTTCACCTATTGATTTTAGAACGGCCAGCGTCTTGTACACGGTAGCGATTGTCGTGGTGGGGAAATCTGTTTTTACCAGTGCGTAAATATCCTCTGCGCCGGGATGCCCCTTGCTCTCAGCTAGGATCTTAAGTATTGCCAGCCGTTGTGGTGTAATGCGGTATCCCATTTCCCGGAGTTTACGGAGCATACTGTCAAAGCGGCTGGGGATATTTTGCATTGAGACTTTCCGATTAGAGGTTATGGAGACTCATTATCATAAGAAAATGATTGTGTCAAGACTGAAAAGGAGGGATTCCCTGAAAAGGGGATACTGGACTCAAGTTGGGAAGGCACAGAAGGAGTGGACTGGCTATGCGTTCTCAGGGTCAAGGCGAGCCAAAATGACAGGCGGTGTTCACTTTCGCGTAATCTTGTCAAAGGTGAAAATCCTGCTTGGGCGAGGCAGCAGAACGGAAATGATCCGGATGTGTTGAGCTCGCGACCTTCAGAGTGGCGCCTTGAGGGATCAACACATTCCTCAAGGTATTTCGTTGCTTCCTATGTGCTTGATATTTTTGTTAAAGTGGCCCAAATGTTTCGGCAATTCTATTCGACACTTCTCAAGGTATTTAAGTGGTTATTGGCAGGGTAGATTGTTAATAATTGTGCTTATTTTCACATAGTCCTGTGATGATTATTGTCTATTGCTTTCTTGTTCCATCCACTCTTCTCCCACACCACTACTTGCACTCATGTAATACCCCAAACGCAAATAGCGTGACACCATGCGTCTCGTTTCCGCCTTCAGGTCGAAGAGGACCTTCAGAGGACTTGGAGTGAAGGGAAGAAAGGGAACGGGAAAATAAAGCTGAGGTAGAATGCAATTGTGGGCATGGCGGAGTGAAACCGATTCCGTTCAAGGAGTGAGGCGCAGAAGGGCTGGGCGTTAGCGCGATCCTCTTGACACCGTAGCGGGAATGGTCCACATTTAGTTTGTCTTTATTCGGTAACCCTGCGGCATGGTGGGTGTAAGATTCTTTCGAACAGGACAATTTGCGGCCTGTCCAGAAAAGAAGAGAACATAGGGAACGGGAATCTCCTGCGAAGGATAGGCTAGCCGCCAGTTACCGTGACAGTTTATGCCTCATACCAGTTGACGCATCGCGATCTGGGCGATTCCATAGAAAAGGATGATCGTGCAGCGAACACTTTGGGCAGAGAAGTTTGTTGATAGTTTCTCGTCAACACCGCTGACGGCCGAGTGCGTCTTTTATAGTCCGCAGTACATTGACAGAGGAAAACAAAAGGAAGTCTGCGACTTTCTCCTTGTGTTACATGACAACGCCATCCTTGTGTCGATGAAGTCCCAAGACGACCCGTCATCGCGAACCGGCGATAAGCTGCGGCGGTGGACGATCAAGAATGCTCGAAACGCCATGAAACAAGCAAGAGGGGCGTTAAGCACAATAGCTAGCGAACCTTTCTGGTGTCAGCATTCGCGCAGAGGACAGGTCAACTTCAAGCAAGGCTCAATCCGTGTCGCTCATGTTGTTGTCGCTACCGAGGTATTTGATGATGTAGTTGAGCTGCCCAGTGAACTCCCCCTGCTGCTGGGCAATATTCCAGTCACATATATGTCTTTGAACGACTTCCTCAACCTGATTAACGAGCTTCGGGCCTTTCCGGACATCACCGCTTACCTTGACGCGCGGAGGACACTCCCACACAACAGCCTACGGATGGTTGGTCATGAAGCACATTTCTACAAGTACTACACCCTCAATGCGGGATCACTGGCCGGGTGTAGTGGGTATGCGGACGCAAGAATATCTAACGCAGGCCGAGACGCCGAGTGGAAAACCATGAATTTTGCCAGACAATCACGGCGCGCGTTCGCTAGCATAGTAGAGTACGTTTCAGATGCACTCGCAACACGGCTCAAGAACTTCTCTGACGGACTGGATGCCAGGACCACTGCTCGGTTCGATCCCGCTGAAGATAGAAGAAACTATCTGCTTATGCAGGAAATGCTTTGCGATCTTCACTTGGCAGAGCGAACCGCCTTGGGGGAGCAGTTCGCGAATATAATAGATAAAGTGGAAAACAGCGAGGGTACCGAAGCTATGATGTACATGGCATTCTATACAGACTTCAAGCCCGATCGTGTCTACGTACTGGTTTCTGCAAAGGGAATCGATCGCGCGTCCCTCCTCGGTCGTTTGACCATATTGTCGCAAGCGGCACTGGAGACCTACGGAAAAGATCGAGGCATGATTATCGCGGATCGAGATGGGGAGGGATTTGAGATTCAGATGATTTTCGGGCGATCCGCCGACTCCAAGGAGGAAAAGTTGGGGGAAGCGTACTTCTCGAACCTAAAGGTGTCGCATATCCCGATTTCGTGAGCGCACTAAGAACAGACGGAGAGAGCCTAAAGGTGAATTGGGAGATGCACAAGGGCTGAGCACAGAAGACAGCGACAACGTTGTTTCATCGAATTCCACTGAAGATTCCGAGAACAGGATATTGTGCTCGGACGAATGCTGTAATGGCATTATCGGGGACGATGGATGTTGTGGGCATTGTGGAAAGCCTCGATCACCAATAACCCCCCCTGTAGAGTGCCAAACGGTTTCGAATGACCAACCTAAACCGGGTGACTATGGTCTTATACGCATTGGGCCCGACCCCAAACAACCGTCATAGGACGAGAGTTTCTTTCTAAGTCCAATGCCCTCTTCTTTGCTGGCACCCCGGCTGAAATGAAACATGACCGGCCTTTGGGCCATTCCGGGGGAGAAACCAAGTCCGGCAACTCCCATAAGCGGGGGGCGGGGCCGACGGTGCTGTTAACTATTGGCTCACAGAGAAATTCGGGAGCATGTCGGCACCACATGTATTTTCAAGGATGCCTTGACTTTAGCTCAGGTGGCTAGAGGAATCTGAGCGAGAGTCTGAGTTGCCGGCGTTCAAGGCCGATCCGGGATTCGATGTGGAACCCGACGTGGGCCTTGAAATCGCGACGGCAGTGTTACATAACGTCCTCATGATAGGTCCGCCCGGCTCCGGAAAGACAATGCTGGCCCAGCGCGTATCCGGAATACTTCCGCCGTTGAGTTTCGACGAGGCGCTGGAGACCTCAAAGGTATTCAGCGTCGCTGGAATGCTGAACAGCAGCCCGCTTATCGTGAAGCGACAGTTCCGCTCGCCTCATCACAGCATATCCGATGCAGGCCTTGTCGGCGGCGGCCATATGCCGAAGCCCGGACAGCTCAGCCTCGCCCATAACGGGGTCCTGTTTTTGGATGAATTCCCCGAGTTTGGCCGAAATGTGCTCGATCTTCTGCGCCAGCCGCTCGAAGACGGGCGGGTGACAATCTCCAGGGCGGCAGTCGCCCTGACCTTAATGGCAAGCAGCCTCTATCGGCTCCTGGGAGTCAAAGTGGGAAACGGTTTTGAGACAGCGGAGTCCAAGCACATCTTTCGCGATTTGGTGAATGCTACAGCCAACCTGCGCATTACCGAAAATGATATTGCGGTTCACTTTCATAAGCGTGCGCATAATCCGCAGTTGATCGCCGCGGATTTCCCAAATATCGATATCCCTGTGCCATGGCTCGATAACAGGCGGCTTCGCCTTAAGTTCGGGTAAATAGTGAGCGTGGTGTTAGCTCAATAAACTAACGTGGGAATCCAGGCTAGTCAAGCTCGTACGCAAGTGCAGCGGCATTCGTCCTGGTGGAACGTACTTTCTCCTTGCGGCCTTCCGGCATATCCGATAATATTAGAAAGCGATGGGCTTTCGGCGGACAATGTTCACTGACGGAGAGGCCGATGTCATTCCTTGTCACCAACCCATACCTTTCCCTCTTACAGACCTGGAGAAAAAGGAAGATTTTCGTCAGCTACCACCACCAAAACGACCAGTGGTACTACAATGAATTCTCAAGGATTTTCTCCGACAGCTACAACGTCATTCAGGATAATTCGCTGGATCGAATTATTGACAGCGATGATTCCGAATATGTAATGAGGCGCATTCGGGAAGAGTATCTTACCTAAATCGAGCGATTCATGACAAAAAGAAATCCCACCCAAGGGGTTAAGTTTTTGGTATTGTGGAGAAAACGTCGGCCACGACGGATTCCACAATGTCAACCCGATGGGTGGGAGGTTTACGTGAAGGATTCTATCACAAGTAATAAGAGTACCAAATACACTATTGATGATGTGGCGCCTACAAGTGAAGCATTGAGCGGCCGCGGCGGGCTGAGCCTGTTTGTACGGTATCTGACGGGGATCGCTTTGTTTGCGCACCTTGACAGACTCTTCGGCTCCCTTCGAAAAAGCAGCAAAGGGCAGTCCATCAGCGAGATTTTCAAACAAATCTGGGTCTTCCGGCAAACGCGTA
>PLSV01000147.1 GCA_003165235.1 Syntrophobacteraceae bacterium | reverse complement strand
ATGATTGAGGTAATTACATAATCACTGATAAGCACGGCGATCGATGAAATCACTACGGCGTCGGTGGTCGCCCGACCCACCTGCTCCGGCCCGAAGCTGCCCTCGTCCACTCCAGCATAGAAGCCCTTGTAGGTGCACACCCATACGATGATGACCGAGAAGCAGGCAGACTTGACAAGCCCCATATATAGATCGCTCCAGTCCACGCTGGAAGTAAGACCATCCCAAAAAGCTCCCCCATTGACTCCTAATAGACCTACCCCAACGAGGTAGCCTCCCAGGATACCGACTACGTCGCAAAAATAAACCAGGAGCGGAAAGGAGATTATGCTTGCAATTAACCTGGGAGTAATGAGGTAGGCAAAAGGGTCGATCGCCATGCACTCCAGAGCGTCTATCTGCTCTTCTATCCTCATTATGCCGATTTCAGCGGCTATTGCCGACCCCGCCCTGCCGGTCACCATGAGTGCGGAGAGGACGGGTCCCAGTTCGCGGACCAGCGACAGTCCGACCGCAGACCCCAACCAACCTTCGGAGCCGAACTTGGACAGCGTGTGGTAGCCCTGGAGGCCAAGCACCATCCCGGTGAAAGCGGCGGTAAAGCCTATCACCGCGAATGACTTCGCCCCAATGAACTGGATCTGCTTCAGCGTCGGCCAAAATTTCCCCGGCGGCAGGAAGATTCCGCGAACAGTGTAGATAAGAAACATTCCCAGTCGGCCTGCTGAAAATACACGCCTCAATGCGTAAGAGCCAAGAGACTGGATAGGATTTACCATTGGAGCGCCCCTGCACAATATTTTCCCAAAAGAAATTGAATTGGGCACAGTGTCAAAATTATCTTCCAGTCCCCCCGAACAGGCGCTCGTAATAGGAATCGGCGTGCATTTTGTGGGGATCGGCCTCCCGGCTCAGAAACTGCCGCACACGCGAACCTTTGCAGTTTCGTATTTCTTCGGGATAGCCTGCGGCCATGACTGTGCCCCTGTCCATAACAACAATCCGATCTGCTATTTTGAAGGCGCTCTCAAGTTCATGGGTGACTACTACAACGGTCATTCCATAGGTCTCGCGCAAATTCAGGATCAAGCGATCCAGGCCGGCTGCCGTAATGGGATCCAGACCTGAAGAAGGCTCATCCACAAACAGTATCTCCGGGTCCATGATCAGCGCTCTTGCCAGCCCCGCCCTCTTTTTCATCCCTCCGCTGAGTTGGGAGGGCATATAGTCGCAAAATTCGGCAAGTCCGACCATATTGAGCTTCATTACAGCCATAATCCGGATCGTTTCCTCGGCCAGTTTCGTATGGACCTTCAGTGGCACAGCGATATTTTCGGTCAAAGACAGGGAATAGAACAGAGCGCCGCTCTGAAACAGAACGCCAATCCTGCGCCTGTATTGCCTGAGCATGCTCTCTGAAAACGCGCCCATGTCCTGCTCATCCACGGTGATTTGCCCGGCGCCTGTTTTTTTCAGACCGGTAAGATGCCGCAAGAGCGTCGTCTTACCGCAGCCGCTGACCCCCATGATCACGGTGACGCGGTGTCTTGGAATGGCGAAACTAATATCGAACAGTACCTGGCTGCTGTTGTAAGAACTGTTCAGGCTTCGTATTTCGATTATATTCTCGGTGGCCATGCTTGAATCCGGGTCGTGGTCCTTGCTCTGCGATATGGGACTCACGGGGCGGGACAATCGATCCCACGTTGTCCGCAGATCGATGTAGTTTGCGCCCTGAGAGGGTCCCTTTCCGCCCCCGGATCAAATCCGGGCAGGCTCTGGCGGCACAAAGAAAAGTGATGAGCAAAAGTCTCGCCCTCCTGACTTCGCCCTTCACGCTTCGGGGTGCGCCTCCCCTAAACTCCTCGATCGCCTTGCCGGGACGAAAACATTCCGGCTAAAGCCGGTGAGAGGAATGACAAGGTTATCTTGCCTTTACGAATCGGAAACCGATAAGTTCTGATCCGGAGTTTCCAGACAAACACTATCCATGATCAAGGGTCGGCATTATATAAGATAATCATGGAAATAAAAATTTATTATTCGCCATGCCATATTTCCTCCACGCGCGACTTGTTTTCAAAAGAGGTCAAGACAAAATTATTTCTTTTCTAGTGAACCGATTCTGTGGGATACTTTGCATTACAACAGCATGGGACAACTCAATGAAAACGCCTGATTCCGCCGTAATGAAGGCCATTTATGAAAGACGCAGCGTTCGCAACTTTGCAGATGCTCAAGTTTCTCGCGATTTAATTATGGCTGCCCTGGAAGCCGCTTCCTGGGCGCCTTCGGGATTGAACAACCAGCCCTGGCGCTTCGCGATTATCTGGGAGAGGGAGTCTAAAGAGGCGTTGGCGGCTCTCACCAGATACTCCGCAACTTTCCGCTCGGCAGCCGTGCTCATTGTGGTCTTCCTGGACAAAGAAGCCTCATACGACTACACGAAAGATTGCCAGGCGGTTGGAGCTTGCTTGCAAAATCTGCTCCTGTCTCTCCATTCATTGGATCTCGGAGCAGTTTGGAGCGGTGAAATTCTCAAGAACAGGGACCGTGTCAGGGAGGTGCTAAAACTTCCGGAGCGGTTTGAGCTTATGGCCGTAGTGGCCGTAGGGCATCCTGCCCACCACAACCAGAAATCACACAGGCAGCCAATAGAGGAACTGATTTTACTGGAAAAATAGCTGGCCGCTGGAAGCAAAGGTGTTCCATTGGTGGGAGGTTCACAAAGTGATAACAGAGATCCGGGAACGGTTTGAGATGTTATGCTAAGAGGAAAATCAATCCTTCTGGGTGTGAGCGGCGGTATAGCCGTGTATAAGGCGGCTGAACTTGTGCGGCTTCTGGTCAAAAAGGGCGCATCGGTTCATGTGGTTATGACGGCGAATGCGCAACAGTTCGTAACCCCTCTGACTTTCCAGGTGCTTTCGAACAATACGGTGGGGATCGACTTGTTCAGCGTGGAATCCGAGTCGCGGATAAGCCATATTCAAAAGGCGAGGCTTCCGGACCTCGTTCTGCTCGCCCCGGCCACGGCCAATCTTATGGCGAAGATGGCCGCCGGAATCGCAGACGACTACCTGACGACCATACTGCTTGCCACAACCGCTCCGGTGCTGATTTGTCCGGCGATGAACGTGAAGATGTGGGAGCATCCCGCCACACAACGAAACTTGAGGATTCTGGGCGAACTGGGGCACCAGGTTCAGCCGCCTGCCGTGGGTTCTCTTGCCTGCCAGGAGGAAGGCGCCGGCCGTCTGGCGGAGCTTGGAGACATTTTGGAGAGGGCCGTCCGTATTCTGACCCCGCCGACTCTTGGCGGCCGGCGCGTTTTGGTCAGTGCCGGTCCGACCTGGGAATCCTTCGATCCCGTCCGGTTTCTAAGCAATCCATCGAGCGGCAAAATGGGCTATGCTCTGGCAAAGATTGCCGCGCGAAGGTGCGCCCAGGTTTACCTGGTTTCCGGACCCTGTTTTCTTGAGGCCCCCGCAGGCGTCGAACAAATTTGCGTTACGAGCGCGCTGGATATGCGGGACGCCATTTTGAGGCTTTCTCCTCAACTGGATGCTATTGTAATGGCCGCTGCCGTCAGCGACTACCGGCCATCGCAAAAACTCCCCCAAAAGTTAAAAAAAGTGGCGAAAGAACTGACCGTCCTCCTCGAGCCTAATCCTGACATTCTCGCTGCTCTTGGAGAAGTTAAGCCGGCGACTCAGGTGCTGGTCGGATTTGCCGCCGAGACCGAAGACCTTTTGAAAAACGCCAAAGACAAGCTGGTCCGAAAGAACCTCGATTTCATCGTGGCCAACGACCTTTCCAGGAAAGGCGCAGGGTTCTGCTGCGACACAAACGAGGTGACAATAATCGAACGAAACGGCGCCGTTATCGACCTTGCGCCCATGACGAAGGAGGATGTGGCCTCGGAGATATGGGACAGGGTCGAGCGGTTGCTTGCAGGTGTGAAGAATTGATTCCCGACGATATGGCCCATGAGCTTGCCGGCTATTTGGAGCGGCTGCGGTGGATCTTGTGGGGTTATAAGACCGGAGGCATCCGGGACTGGGAATATAGCCCTCCAAAATCTGAGGAGGAGGCGCCGGCGCCGATGGCGGCCCAAACCGTGGAAAGACTCTTGCAGATAAGCAGCGAACTGACCGGGTGCACAAGGTGCAGGCTTCACAGCGGGCGCACCAATCTGGTGTTCGGGGAAGGCTCGGCCGAAAGCAGCCTGGTTTTCGTGGGCGAAGGCCCGGGGTTCGATGAGGACCGGCAGGGCCGTCCATTTGTCGGCCGGGCCGGAAAACTTCTCGATAAAATGATCCTCGCAATCGGTTTCGATCGGGAAGAGGTTTACATCTGCAATGTCGTAAAGTGTCGCCCTCCGGAGAACCGGACGCCCCATCCGGACGAAACAGCCACATGTTCTCCTTTCCTGTTCAGGCAGATCGAAGCGATTAGCCCCAGGGTCATTTGCGCACTCGGCGTGAGCGCGGCCCAAACCCTTTTAGGAAACTCCCGCCCGATTTCTCAGCTTCGCGGCAAGGTTCAGTTCTGGCGGGGAATTCCTCTGATATGCACATATCATCCGGCTTATCTGTTGAGAAGCCCTTCTCAGAAAGCGGCGGCATGGCAGGACCTCAAGGAAGTGATCAAGCTCCTGCGGACTTGAATTGCGAACAAAATTCTCCGGGGCCCGCCACCCATTCTAAAGGCCGACAGTGGGAATTTAAAGGCGAGATCAGGATATATGGAATGAGCATACTTAGTATATATCTACATATATCAAAAGGTTGTCACGCGATATGAATATCGGGCGATTGATTTGGCTTACAGCTCTTTTCCTGACTGCAGTGTTTCTTTTTGCACTCTCGCCGGTCGAGCCGCAGCAGGCGCACATCGATATCATTCAAATCCAGGACTCGATCAATCCCGGGGTTGAGGATTTCATGAAATACGCGATCAAACGTTCGGCCGACGATAAGGCCGAATGCCTGATTATTCTTCTGGACACGCCTGGCGGGCTGATGACCTCGATGCGTGGAATCACTCAGGCGATTCTCAATTCTGAGATTCCAGTTGTCGTCTATGTCTCTCCGAGCGGCGCTCAGGCGGCCTCCGCCGGTGTGTTCATTACGGCTGCGGCCGATATTGCGGCAATGGCGCCCGGCACAAATATTGGGGCCGCCCACCCGGTTACCGGAGGGGGGGGCGAGACGCCTTCCTCCATGAACGAAAAAGTCATGAACGACACGCTCGCATTTGCCAGAAGCATTGCCGCTCAGCGGGGCAGAAACTCGGCGTGGATGGAGGATTCTATCAGGAAAAGCGTATCAGCGACGGCCGAAGAGGCATTCAATTTGAATGTGATAGACCTGGTCGCCGACAACCTGCCCGCTTTGATAAAGAGGCTTGACGGCTGGAATCTTCACCGCGGGGGAACAACTGTCGTCCTCAAGACTAACGGAGTGGAGCTGCGAACCATTTCGCCAAGTCTGCAGCACGGCATCCTGCGAGTTATAAGCAATCCGAACCTTGCCTACATTCTTCTCATGATAGGACTGGCAGGGCTCTACTTCGAACTGTCCAGCCCTGGCGCAGTCGTGCCCGGAGTCATTGGCGGGATTTCCATGATTCTGGCGCTCTACGCCCTCCAGACTCTTCCGGTAAATTACGCCGGGTTTCTGATAATTCTTCTGGCGATTGTGTTCTTCATCCTTGAAATGAAAATAGCCTCGCACGGTCTATTGAGCCTGGCTGGGGTGCTGTGCCTGGTGATGGGCTCTATCATGCTCTTCCGCAACCCCGAGGAGCCGGGTCAGATTGCCTTGTCGGTTGTTCTGCCAACCACAATTGCCGTCTCTCTATTTTTCGCTGCCGTCGCGCGTCTTGCCTTCAGGGCTCAACTGACAAGACCGCAGACCGGCCAGGACGCGCTATTGGGTATGATTGGCGAGGTTCAGCGGGAAATAGACCCCGAAGGCAAGGTGTTCGTGAGCGGCGAGTTGTGGAATGCGCTGGCTGACCAGCGAATCGAAGTGGGGGAAAAGGTGGAAGTGTTGGAAGTGAATAATTTAAAGTTGAAAGTAAAAAGGATAGGTGATAGACAGTGAAATCTGGCTCTATCATATTTCATGCGGCCAAAAAGGCGGCAGGAGGTTCGAATGTTCTATAACCTGAGCGCTTCGTTCATAGCCATAATTGTTTTCGCAATTCTTTTCCTCGCGAATGCGATTCGCATTCTGAACGAGTACGAGCGTGGCGTCATCTTCCGGCTCGGGCGAGTCATTCGCGCGAAAGGGCCCGGCATTATCCTCCTCATCCCTGTGATCGATCGGCTGCAGAAGGTGAGTCTTCGCGTCCATGTCCAGGAGGTCCCCACTCAGGACGTTATCACGCGCGATAATGTTTCCGTAAAGGTGAGCGCGGTAATTTATTTCCGTGTAATCGATCCGGTCAAGGCGGTCGTTTCGGTCGAAAACTATCTCTATGCCACGAGCCAACTCGCTCAGACGACATTGCGCACTGTTTGCGGCCACGGAGAACTTGACACTCTGCTCTCTGAAAAAGACAAAATAAACGCTCATATTCAGGAGATTCTCGACAGTCACACCGACCCATGGGGAATAAAAGTTTCTCTTGTTGAACTCAAACAGATCGACCTGCCTCAGGAGATGCAGAGGGCAATGGCGAAGCAGGCGGAAGCCGAACGCGAGCGGCGGGCCAAGGTAATCGCCGCCGAGGGAGAGTTCCAGGCTGCCGACCGTCTTTCCGCAGCGGCCGAGATTATCGAGAAAAGACCCACTGCGCTTCAACTTCGCTATTTACAGACTTTACGCGAGATAGCCACGGAAAGAAACTCGACTACGCTCTTTCCGATCCCGATCGATTTGTTCAGGCCATTCCTCAAGATTGCTGAGATGTTCGATAAGGAAAAGCAAAAGGAGTAGAGATAATGGGCAAGAAGGAGAAAGAAAAGAAAGAAAAACCTCTCGATAAGATGACTGCGAAAGAACTTCGCGAGTTGGGCCTGACTACAGGCGTCATTGTCGGCGTGCACGCTATGAACAAGGCTGAACTGATAGCCGCGATCAAGGAAGTGCGCGGCATTGTGGACGAAAAGGGCAAGAAAAAAGACATTGATGTCCGCGCTCTCAAGCTAAAGATCAAAGAACTCAAGGACAAGCGGCAAAACGCCGTGGAAGCTGGGCGCTCCAAGCTGGCTGATTCTTTCCGCCGCAGGATCAGCAATCTGAAGAAGAAGACCCGCCGGGCTGCATGAGGCAAACAGGAGATCGTGCAGGCTGATTTTCTTATATGCTGAACGTGTGTGGGGATCGCATCCTGTTGCACTCGATTATGGAGGTTGCTGATGAGCGTTGATCCAAAGGTGATTGCGGCTATTTCGTCCGCTGTGGGGCTTTTCCTTCAAGTCGAACAGAAGGCCTTGCCTGAAGAGCAGCTAAGCCCGCCTGAAGAGCAGCTAAGCCCGCCTGAGCAGCAATTAAGCCCGCCTGAGCAGCAATTAAGCCCGTTGGCGCCGGTGGTCATGAGCAACCCGTTTGCGTTAGCTGGAAGACAGGCAGCCATGAACATCAGGTGGACCTGGCAGATGCGCTTGACCCGTTAGGTGTTGGCGCTTTGACCCGTCGGACGTCTAATAGAGCACTATTTAAGCCCTGAAGGTCAAATAAATATACCGGCGGTTTTTCTGACATGTTTCCTTGCGGATGACTTCTGGTGTTGATAGTCTGGTTCTGAAGGGAGCTGAAGCTAAACAGAATACTCTCTGGAACGGAAAAAGGAGACAGAAGGATGAAGAATTCACACTTGCACGGCACTTCATTAACTGCTAAACTGCTAGATGAATCACCAGTCAAGGTGGATAACCCGATCAAGATAGGAGATTTGACTTTCCGTGATGGTCATCAGTCTCTTTTCGCCACTCGCGGAAGGACCGAAGACCTTTTGCCTATTGCCGAGGAAATGGAAAAGGTCGGATACTGGTGTATGGAAGTATGGGGCGGCGCAACATTCGACACCATGCACCGCTTCCTTAATGAAGACCCATGGGAAAGACCCCGCCAACTGAAGAAGTATCTTAAGAAGACCAAGCTTATGATGCTGCTGCGCGGCCAGAACCTTGTCGGGTATCGCAACTACGCCGACGACATGGCCACGGCATTTGTAGAGCGCGCGATCGCAAACGGCATCGAGATCTTCCGGACCTTTGACGCGCTCAATGACTTCCGGAACTTCGAAACGGTCATCAAACCGATCAAGAAAAGCGGAATGCATTTCCAGGGGACCATTTCCTACTCGCTGACCGAACCCCGCATGGGTGGTGCGGTTTACAACCTTGATTACTGGGTAAAGTGTGCGAAACAACTCGAAGACATGGGCTCCGATTCGTTCTGCATCAAGGACATGGCGGGCCTCATCGCTCCATATGACGCTTACTACCTGGTCAAAGCCCTCAAAGAGAACGTAAAGATCCCCATCCATCTTCACAGCCATTTCACCTCCGGCATGGCCGACCTGGCGCTGCTCAAAGCAATAGAGGCGGGCGTTGACATAGTTGACACCTGTCTGTCCCCGTGGGCGTTCCGCAGTTCGCACCCAGCCATCGAACCTCTGGTAATGGCCCTGAGACACACCAATAGAGACACCGGTTTTGACCTCCATCAACTCGCCAAATGCAGTGAGTGGTTCGAGAAGATTTCGCCCAAATACCGCTATCTGCTCGATGACCGCATGTCCATTATCGATATCGGCGTACTGCTTCATCAGACGCCGGGCGGCATGCTCTCCAACCTTATCAACCAGCTCCGGGAGATGGGCGCATCTGATCGGCTCAACGATGTTTTCCGCGCGCTGCCTGAGGTCCGCAAGGACATGGGCCAGGTTCCTCTGGTTACTCCCACCAGCCAGATCGTAGGTATCCAGGCAGTGAACAATGTCCTTTTCGACACACCCGAAGAACGCTATAAAATGATTTCCGCGCAGACCAAGGACCTGTTCTTTGGCCTCTATGGCCACACCCCGGTCCCGGTCAACCCGGAAGTCCAGAAAAAGGCCCTCAAGGGTTACCCGAGAGGCGAGGCCCCCTTCGCCGGCCGGCCGGCTGAGATCCTCGAGCCTGAAATGCCCAAGAATTATGAAGACACCAAGGGACTGGCCAAAGACATCGACGACGTCCTTATCTATGGTATGTACCCGATGACCGGCAAGCGCTTCCTCAACTGGAAGTACGGCAAAGAGCCCGTTCCGCCTGAAGTCCTGCCCAAGACCCTTGAGGACTGCGCGAGGGAAGCCGAGTTGGTTAAGAAGGCCAAGGCCGGATTGCTGGTCGAGAAGCCAAAGAAAGAAGTTCCTCCGAAGGGCGCCGAGTCCCGTCAGTTCAAAGTATTTGTCGACGGCGATTACTTTTCCGTTGATGTTGAGGCGGTCGGCGGGGCTCCGTTGATTACCGGAATCACGCCGGTGGCTGCCCCCGTTGCGAAGGCTGCTCCCGCTATCGCTCCGAAACCGGCCCCAGCTCCTGCTCCTGCTGCGCCGCCGAGGCCGTCGGCTGCGCCGGTTGCAGGAGGCACAAAGCTCGAAGCTCCAATGCCTGGCATGGTCATTCGTTACGCAGTAAATGAGGGCGACACGGTAAAAGAGGGTGACGTCGTAATGATCCTCGAAGCCATGAAGATGGAAAACTCCATTCTAGCGCCAGTCTCAGGAACGGTAAAACAGATATTGTGCCAAAGCGCCCAGAGCGTGCAAAAAGGTGACGTGCTTGCGATAATAGGGTAGTGAACTTCCTACGAACTCAAGTTGGAGAGGAGCAGTAAAATGGCCAAACCACCCGTTCGTGTTGCAGTTACCGGGGCAGCCGGCCAAATAGGCTACGCCATATTGTTTCGCATTGCCAGCGGTGAGATGCTCGGGCAGGACCAACCGGTCATCCTGCAGATGTTGGAGTTGCCTATAGAAAAGATTCAGCAGGCGCTCAAGGGAGTCATGATGGAACTTGAGGACTGCGCGTTTCCGTTGTTGGCGGATATGGTCGGCACGGGCGACCCGAAGGTCGCTTTCAAGGACGCCGACTACGCCCTTCTGGTGGGCGCAAGGCCGCGCGGCCCCGGCATGGAGCGCAAGGATCTGCTTATGGAAAATGCAAAGATATTCATAGAGCAGGGTAAGGCGATGAATGAAGCGGCCTCGCGCGACATTCGCGTAATCGTTGTAGGCAACCCGGCCAACACCAATTCCTGGATCGCCATGAAATCGGCCCCTGATCTGCCGCAGAGCAATTTCACGGCTATGCTGCGCCTCGACCACAACCGCGCCAAGTCGATGCTCGCCAACAAGGTTGGCAAGCCGGTCGACTCGGTCGAGAAGTTGACAGTGTGGGGCAACCATTCACCCACCATGTATCCTGATATTCGCTTCGCCACTATCGAAGGGAAGCCGGCGATCGATCTCATTGACCAAAATTGGTACAAGAACGAATATCTTCCCAAGGTCGGCAAGCGCGGCGCCGTGATCATCGAAGCCCGCGGCCTGTCCTCTGCGGCTTCGGCGGCCAATGCCGCCATCTCGCACATGCATGACTGGACGCTGGGCTCCAACGGCAAATGGGTGACGATGGGCCTTGCGTCTGACGGCTCTTACGGGATTCCCGAGGGCGTCATGTATGGCGTTCCGGTCACCTGTACGCCGGGTGAGTACCAAAGGGTAAAGGACCTGGAGATCGATGCTTTCTCTCGGGAAAAGATGGACTTTACTCTGAAGGAATTGCTGGAAGAGCAGGCAGGCGTCAAGGACATGCTTGCGGCAGCTTCAGTCAAGGCCGGCTAGAGGTCCATGCCAGGTTGCGCTCAATGACGCGGCATGTCCTGTCCGTTCTTGTGCTGAGGTATCAAGGCATGGACGGACCAGGGCATCCGCCCTTCGATGCCTCAGGGCGAACGGTCTTGAACGCAACCTAGCCTCAAACAGGCGCAAGGGCCTGAGCGCAAGGCTGTGAAAACGGCAGGCGGCAAGTGATTGCCGCCTCTTTTATTATATGCGCCTCATATAAATCCTTTCGGGTCCGTTTTAGTTGAAAAAGGGAGAAAATGCTTTGAAGAGATATTTAGTTTATTTTATGGATGATTAAACTTGTTCAGATGGTTCCGCATCGCAATCGCACACTTGAAGCAAGCGATTGGTGTCTGTCCGCAAACTGTCGAATCAAACGAAAATATCGGACACAGGGCGATTCGGAAGTCCCCTTTTGATTAGGGTTGCAATCAAGGAGAGATGAATGGTCCACTGGAAACGATGGCTGGCTGCCACCGTGGCGTCGATTACAGTTCTTGTCGGTATCATAATCGCGCTCAGCTTCTTTTTCTCACACTTTTTGGTCGATATCTGGTGGTTCGATTCGCTGGGCTATGAAGCTTATTTCTGGCAGCGGACACTTTACAGGTATGCTGTCCTTGGGTCGGTCTCCATATTTTTCTTCCTGATATTTTTCCTGAATTTCTGGGCGGCATCCCGTTTTCTTGGGGCTGCTTTGCCCTCGACAACCCCCACGGCCGCCACGCTCAAATCTTATCGGCGCCTGCTCCGGGGATTTCGGACGGGCTCGATGTGGATCTATACGCCTCTTTCCATCATTCTCTCCGTGGTGATCGCCCTGCCCCTCTACGATCGATGGGAGTCCTTCCTGCTCTATCTTTTTTCTCCCAGGGCGAAGGTGGCGGACCCGGTATATGGGAAGGACATCGGTTATTATCTTTTCGCCTACCCGATATATACACTCATTCAGCACCGTCTGCTCATTGCTTCTTGTGTTCTGCTCGCCGCAATCACACTCCTGTACCTGGTCGAAAGGCGAATTCTGGCCAGGCAGGAAAAACGGCTTCCCGCCGGGGCCAGGGCGCACATCAGCATACTGGTCTTGCTGGCGTTCCTGATCGAAATATGGGATTTCGCTCTTCAACGCTATGGTCTTCTTTATTCCAGAGCCCATCTGCCGCTTTTTTTCGGCCCCGGTTACGTCGAAATGAACATCACATGGGTTTTGATCTGGATTTGCCTGATCTTGCTGGCTGGCACAGCTATATCCTTGATTTACCTAATAAATACACATAAGGGCGCTAGGATTTTCGCAGCTTTTGTCGTCGTGTTCGCCCTTGCGCTTGGCGCCAGGCACTCGGATTTCCTTCTCCAGACGGTCGAAAAATATACTGTCAAGCCAAACGAGAGTTCCAGAGAACGGCCCTACATCCAGAACAACATCAAATCGACTCTTTCAGCCTACAGGCTCGATGATGTGGAAATCCGGGACTTCAACCCCGAACGTATTCTTACGGACATATCGATACCCGATGTTCAGTCGATTCTCAGGAACACTCCGGTCTGGGACGGCGAACTGCTTGACGACGTCTATCAGCAACTCCAAAACCTGCGGACTTACTATGATTTTCCGGGCGTAGACGTTGACCGGTATACCGTAAACGGCCTTTATCAGCAGGTTTTTCTTTCAGCCCGCGAACTAAACCGGGATCAAATTCCAGAAGGCGCCCGTAACTGGATAAACGAACACCTTTCCTATACTCATGGATTTGGGGCCGTGATGACCCCGGCGAGCCAGACCGGCGACGAGCCTATGGTCTGGTTCCTGCGCGGAATTCCTCCGGAGTCTGCGTACGGGTTCAAAATCGAGCAGCCGGGCATCTATTTTGGACAAATTGCCAATGACTATGTAATCGCCCCAAACGGCTCCGGCGAAATAGACTATCCCAAGGGAGCGAGCAATGTCCTGACTTCATACAGCGGCAAGGGAGGCGTAGCTCTCCATTCGCTTTTCAAACGCTTCGCTTTTTCGGTTTATTTCAAGGACAGGAATATTCTTTTCACATCCAAACTGCTTCCGGAATCCAAGATAATCTTCCGGCACAAGCTGACCGAACGGATTCGAACTCTGGCCCCCTACCTGATTCTTGACCGCGATCCATATCTGGTGGTCACTCAAAAAAAACTCTTCTGGATCCAGGACGCATATACGGTTTCCGACAAATACCCGATGTCCATGCCCTTGGCTAAGAAGAACGGGGAAGTCAGCTACATCCGCAATTCGGTCAAGATCACCATGGATGCCTATGACGGAAATGTCGATTTTTATATTTTCGACGCGCAGGACCCTATCATCGGGGCATACAGCAGGATCTACCCAGGCATATTCAAGGACGCCTCGCAGATGCCCGATGACCTGAAACACCACGTGCGCTACCCGAAGGAGATTTTTCAAACCCAGATGGCGATCTACGCCAAATATCACCAGACCGACCCCGATGTTTTCTATCAGCAAGAGGACATCTGGGAGTTCGCAAAGACATACAAGGGCAAGGAGTCCTCTGAAATCATCCCCTATTACCTGACCCTCGACTTGATAGATCCAGGCAGATTCGACTTTCTGCTGCTCCTGCCCATGAGCC
>PLSV01000144.1 GCA_003165235.1 Syntrophobacteraceae bacterium | reverse complement strand
TATTGCGGGCGGGCAGCAAACCTGCCAAAAATGGCGGTGAGAAAGTCGGCCACAGTATGATGAGGACAAGCCTGTGCGACATTGCCGCTTTGTAAAGAGCAAAGGTGTGCGGAGGGGGTTCGAAAAATTAAAGAGGACCCCACCGGGTAAAGGGTGGAGTTTATTTCAGTTATTTTTCTTTCCTTCTATAGCTGCTTCCTCCCATGATGAGAACCTCCGAGCGGTAAACAAGACGGTCGGCTATTGCCGTGGCTACAGTGGTTGAGTCAAACACCTTTCCCCAGTCAGTGAAAGGCAGATTTGTAGTCAGCATGGTGGACTTTTTCTGATGCCTTGCGCTGATGACCTGGAAAAATAGGTGTGATCCTTGTTGGCCAAGGGATAGATACCCGATCTCGTCACAAACAAGCAGGTCCGGTGATTGATAAAATTGGAGTTTTTTTAGCAGAGAGTGGTCTGCCTCGGCAGCAATCAACTGATTGATCATGTCCATCGTGCTGGTAAACAGGACCCTGATATTGGCATTGCATGCACAACCGGCGATGCATTTGGCCAGAAAGGTCTTGCCAGTTCCGGGATTGCCAATCAGGATTACGTCCATTCTATCCCTGATGAACTCCAGGTCCATGAGATGAAGGATTCGATTCTTCTGCTCCTTCCTCGATTTGTGGTGGTCGAAGTCGAACTGGTCGATGGTAACTTTCTCGAAGAGCTTCGAGTGCTGCCAGCGGAGCTGAACGGCGCTTTGCCATCTGTTCTCCAGTTCAATGTCGGCTAATCGGTTCAAAGTGGCAAGGATACTTGAGTTTTTGTCCTGGGCCTCGGTGATTACGGTTTCCAGTAGTTTCGCCATTTCTTTGAGATGCAGCTTAAGAAGTTTTTCCTTTAGTTTGTCGATCTCTATCATCGCGCTTTTTCCTTTTGACAACGAAGGCATCAAAGTCTGCAAGAGAGGGTTCTTCCAGGCGGATTCGGTTTAACGCTTCCTCCCTCAGTCTGACCGGAGGATGGACTCTCTGCGGAGTCATCCGCTGGTAGAGAATATTCTGGATGTAATCGGCTCCGTAGGCGTTATGCGCTGTTGCCTCTTGCATGGCTTCAATCAAAGCACGAGAGCCGTATTCATCCTTTAACGCAAGAAGCCTTTGTATGTTCTTTTTCAAAGGCAGATGGGTCGATGCAAGACGCTCGACATAGACTTTCACTTCTTCTCCGAGGCTGAACAGCAGGGCTGTATCTTCGCAGAGCCAGTGATTGAGGCGATTTTTTTGAGCATCTTCCCGATGCCGTGCTGATTCAATCCTCTGGCGCCTGTCCCACGAGCGTTGATGCACCGCGATCACTTTTTCCTTGAAGTAAATCGTGACAGTTTCCTGATCGGCTTTGACCATGGCAGCTTTTCCGATCATCCAGGGCGCAACGGTATATGTATTGGCATCAAAGCGGACCGAGAAGTCAGTGTGGACTTTGGCAACCTGGGAATCGCGGCAATCGGGCAGGCACTCAGGTAACGGAGTCATGGCATCAGCTCTAAACCTAAGAGATGGCTTTTCCCCGGTGGTGCTGTGGATTCTCACATTGGCGATGTGATCTCTCCAATGGTTCGCCTGAGTCTGAACGTCGGCGAGGTCTTTAAACGACCTTAACGGCCAAAAATTATTGCGTATATAGTGGATCGCTCCTTTTTCAACTTTTCCCTTTTCATGACCCTGGCCCGGGTTACAGGCGAAGGGAGCGGTTTTAAAGGGTCGCAGGAATGACAGGAAGGTCTCGTTGAATCGAATGAGAGGACCGTCTCGTTCAATGACAGCGGTCAACATATTGTCGGTAACGATTTGCCTGGGAGTTCCCTTGAAGAAGATGAATCCGTTTAGAAGCGCCCGGTGAAGAGTCTCCTGCCTCTGGGAATGGGTGAACGCGAGATAGAGCATCCGGCTATGGCATTCGATCATGGCCATGCAGTAGAGCTTGCGGGCTGTTTTGCCGTAACAAAGAGAGCCAAAATGTCCCCAGTCCACCTGGATTTGCTCTCCGGGTGCGGACTCAAAGCGGATGAAAGCCTGTCTGGGTCTTTTGGCTGGGCGCACGGTTCGCAGGTAATCTTTCAGGATGGTGTTGCCGCCATCAAAACCAAACCGCAATAATCTCTGGCGGATCACTTCCGAGTTTGCTGTTGGGTCTATATCTAAAAGGCGCAGTATCTCAGGTTTGAACGGGTCGAGTTTGCTCGGCCGCTCGATGACAGGCTTTTGGCGATTGGGCTCCGTGAGGTATTTGGCCACGCTATCCCGGCTGATGCATAGCCTTCCGGCTATTTCCCTGACAGACTGCCCTTCATGATGAAGCCTATGGATCTCGAAGATGGTGCGCTCATCGATCATGATTGAAAAGCGTTCCTTAAGATTTGCCGGATGGTTGCCGGATCGCTTCGTTCCAAGTCCTCCTCCGATTTCATGATGACAGGACTGCGGCGTTGCGGGCTGTCGGGCAGGGAGAGCACCTGGAAGATGGCGCCGTCGAAAGCAATGAGGTCCTTATCGATGAGAGCGTTCCTGGCCTCTATATAGGCGTCTATATCCACACCCAACGATGAACAGATTTTATCGAAGCTGTAGTAGGACAGGCCGCATCTGTCGGATACCAGCACCAAAAAGAAGTAGAGCAGCAACTCCAGATGGTCGAGGTCGGCAAAAAAGCCATCGCGAACAAACCGGTGCTCGACGAAGGCGAAACTACCGCCGATTTTTCTTACCCTCTCGGGGACCAGAATTTTTTTAATCATAAAGAATCTCCTTTCAGGGCGAGCATAGCGGCATGGGGAAGGTGAGGCTATCGAGTCCTATTTTGCAAGATTGAGGTATCTAAGGATAAGATGCTGGAATTAAACACACTTTCTGGGCGAACGCGTCCATCTTTGCAAGACCTTTCCGTTCGGGGATGAGATAGTAAGTCCCTTGTTTTATAGAATAAACAGGCCCTGAGGCGTCCATCTTTGCAAGATTCTTTTTAAGGCGCCGCCGGCTGTCACGAGCCTTCTGAAGCTTTCGGTTCCGGTCGGTATAGTCCGCATGATGCCGGCGATAGTCCTTCCAGTAATGGCGATTCTGAATGCACCACAGTTGCTGGCAATCTCGTTGGTTTTGCTTATAGTCAGGATCGGCGGCAAGCTTTTGCTTTTGCCACAGCCTCTTGCGTGCGCGCTGGCAATCCTTGTTGTTGCAATAGCGCTGGTTTTTGACGCGCGGATTGCGGTCGAAGGTCCAACCGCAATAGACGCAACGAACTTGATCTCTCATGGCTTTCTCCCTCGAAAGCCATAGAAAACGTCTGAAGAAAATCAAGGGAAGTAAAAGTTCGGAAGAAAAAGAACCAAAAGCCGGGAAGTATAAGGAATGCGCGAGCGCATGAAAAACGGAAGAAAAAGAAGAAAATGGTTGGCCTATTTTTGACCGCCGGGCTGGCCGACTTTTTCACCGCCTATTTTGGCAGACTCTTTCACCGGCGGTAATAACAACGTCTCGGAATTTTTCACTGT
>PLSV01000113.1:422-20869 GCA_003165235.1 Syntrophobacteraceae bacterium | reverse complement strand
GGAAAGTCCTTTTACTCCACTTGTGGAGAAATTGACCCCCTCGGTTGTCAATGTAAAGGTGACTAAGATTGAAAAAACCGACTTTCCATTTCAGCAGATGCCGGAAAACCCGTTCGGACAATTTTTCAACAACCCGCGGTTTCAACAAAACCGGCCTGTTCAGGGCGCCGGATCTGGGGTGATCATATCGTCTGACGGATATATTCTTACCAATAACCATGTTGTGGAGGGCGCCAAAGAGGTGGAAGTGACACTGAACGACAGGAAAGAGTTCAAGGCTCAAATCGTCGGGCGGGATCCGAAAACAGATCTCGCAATCGTAAAGATTGACGCCGAAAAAAGTCTGCCTGCCGCAAATATTGGCGACTCAAACGCACTGAGGGTGGGCGATTGGGTGCTCGCCATTGGAAATCCTTTCGGGTTGAACCAGACCGTAACTTCGGGGATCGTGAGCGCCAAAGGCCGGGTCATCGGTGTGGGCCCATACGATGACTTCATCCAGACCGATGCCTCGATTAACCCCGGCAACTCGGGTGGCCCTCTTTTCAACATGAGAGGAGAGGTGGTTGGGATCAATACAGCCATAATTGCCGAGGGGCAGGGCATTGGATTCGCCATTCCGATCAACACGGCAAAGCCTCTGATCCCTCAGATGGAGGCAAAAGGCGAGGTTACCCGCGGTTATCTGGGAGTCAACATTCAGACCGTCACTCCTGAGCTTGCTTCCGCGTTGCGGTTGGAAAACCTCAAAGGCGCACTGGTAGCTGACGTTGTTTCGGGAGGACCGGCAGACAAAGCGGGAATCAAACGCGGTGATCTGATAATTTCATACGATGGAAATTCAGTAGGTGACAGCCATGACCTACCAGCGCTTGTCGCTGCGACTTCAGTTGATAAGGAAGTTTCGATGACTGTCATGCGTGATGGCAGAGAGCATAAGATCTCAGCCCGAATAGCCAGGCTCGAGTCCGACGGGACTAAGCTCGCTGAGGCTAAACAATCCGCCCATGGCAAATTGGGCCTTCAGGTCCAGGATCTGAATTCTCAAATGGCGCGACAACTTGGAATCGATGCCGATCACGGAGTTGTGGTCGCCGACGTCGAGCCTGGAAGTCCCGCGGATCGCGCGTCTCTCCGGCAGGGAGACGTAATAGTGGAAGTGAATCGAAAAGCGGTGAAATCGGTGAGTGATCTCAAAGAAGAGATCGCAAAGGTCCCGAACGGCGAATCAGTGTTACTTTTTGTAAAAAATGAGCAGGGCAGCCGTTACGTGGTCGTGAAAGGCTAAACCTGAGGGAAACCGTCATATTCGGGAGGGTGGCTGGCTTGGGGCTGCCCTCCTCCTTCATTACTTCCTCTTTTGGGTGAATTCAAAGTAACCCCAGAGGGGGGAGCGCATTCAGACGGATTTCTGTCTGATCGCCCCAAAGGGGAATAAATATGAAAACTTATACTGCACAGAAGTGCCGTCCGTCAGATAATTTTTTTAAGAAAACTACAGCGGAGGAAAACTTCCAACACCTCATCAACAGGCAGGCAATAGGACGCAAGTTTCCCGGCTCAGACCTGGAACTCGAACCTATCGAGCACTCCCCGGCCGATGAGGAGACTGATATTGCCGTTGTGCCGAAGGAACAAGTACAAGCAGAGGAGGAGCAAGGAGATCTTTCCGAGGCTCCAATTGCACCTGGCCAGGATTTCGGAGAAGATCATATTACTTTTTATCTCAAAGAGGTATCCAGTTTTCCGCTTCTCACCAAGGAGCGCGAGACCGAACTGGCGCAGATAATCAGGAATGGCCAGGACGAACTGGTGCAAATTGTTGGCGATCATGCCGATGAGAATAGAATCCTAGCCGATCTTGGCGACAAGGTTAATAAGCTCCTCGAACACGAGAAGATCTTCCCCGGTGTGAGGGACAAAGTTCTGAAGGTAATCGAGCGCACACTGGAACGTGAAGGCAAAGATTATCCCGAAAATCCGATTTTTTCGGTTTTGCTCTCTCGTGTGCGGGCCATAATGTGGGCTATGGATTTGGCGAAGCAGGAGATGGTAAGGGCCAATTTGCGCCTGGTTCTGAGCATTGCCAAACGTTACAGAGGCCGAGGGATGACTTTCGATGATCTCATTCAGGAAGGCAACCTGGGGCTGCTCAAAGCAGTTGGACGTTTTGACCATACCAAGGGAAACAGGTTCATCACGTATGCGACATGGTGGGTACGGCAGAGTATTATCCGGGGGATTTACGACAAAACGCGAACAATTCGATTTCCCGTTCATTTTATCGAATTGAAGAACCTTTTCTGCAAGGTCTATTATGAACTTCTGAAGGAACTCGGGCGGGAACCTAGCCCGCTGGAGATCTCCGAACGCTCGAAATTGCCAGTCGAAAAGGTGCAGATGGTTCTGACCCTTGCTGCCCAGCCGATCTCCCTGGAAACTCCGATCGGAGAGGGCGAACAGAGGTTGGGAGATATCATCGAGGACGAGAGGGCCATATCTCCGATGGACGTTTGTTCGGATAGAGAGTTGGCCGAGGTCACCCGTATCCTGCTCTCAAGGCTTCGGCCTCGCGAAGAGAAAATCCTGCGACTCAGATTCGGCCTGGATGGCCAGCCTGCGGAAACTTTGGAAAAAATTGGGAAGATATTCAATGTTTCCAAGGAGCGTATCCGGCAGATCGAGAAAAAAGCCCTTGGAAAGCTCAAAAATGCTAACAAACAAGCTTGCCTTAAAACTTTGATTGAGTAAATACCTGGACCGCTATTTCAAAAGCACAGATCAGCATGGTGTCGGATTTCTTATCACCCCTCATGAATATCTGATCCTGGCTCCTCGTTGGCTTCAATTAGACTTTTATGATAGCGTCCTTCCACTTGCGTTTTTGATTCGTATATGTGAAGGTTCTATGGGCCTACAAGGTCTCCTGAAAGCTTTTCACGGCGGCAAACAAACTCAAAACGCCCTTCGAGATTCGTTGGTGGTCGAGTTGAGGCATTATTCGGAATCAATGTCTGGGTCGATCCGGAGGTCTTCTCGCTGGTCACCATGCACCAAAATAGGAGTTTTGAATCTCATGCAACACAGTGAAGAGACTTTTGAGGGAAAGAATGTTATCAAGCCCCCCATGAATGCCGCACAATTGTTCGTGCGGTGTTTGGAAAACGAGGGTGTCAAATACGTCTTTGGTATACCCGGAGAGGAAAATATCCGCATAGTCGATGCATTTAACGGATCGTCCATTCGCTTCATCCTTGTCCGTCACGAGCAGGCCGCTTCTTTCATGGCCGATATCTATGGTCGTCTTACTGGTCAGCCAGGAGTGTGCATCGCGACGCTCGGACCGGGCGCGATCAATCTTTTGCTCGGAACGGCTGATGCCAATACCGACAGCGTCCCACTCGTCGCGATAAGCGCACAGGTTGGCCTGAATCGCATCTACAAAGAATCTCACCAAAGCGTCGACCTGGTAAGCATGTTCAAACCGCTCACAAAGTGGGCGGACCTGATTCAATCCGCAGAGGCGATACCAGAAATGGTGCGCAGCGCTTTCAAGCAGGCTCAGACCGAGCGACCTGGAGCCGTGTATCTAGCCTTCGCCCAGGATGTCGAAACCTTGCCCGCCCCCGAAGGATACCACCCGCTCGAGATTAATGTCGTTCGCGATTCCTCTCCATCCGCCACTCAGATAGCGAGAGCTGTCAAAGTCCTAGGGGCTGCAAAAAGACCAATTGTGCTGGCAGGGCACGGGGCCGTGCGTGATCATGCCAGTGAAGCGCTTATCCGTTTCTCAGAGCGTCTCGGGATACCGGTGGCGGCGACCTTTATGGGCAAGGGCGTCTTTCCGGACAATCATCCCAATTCTCTGGGCGCTGCAGGATTTATGCTCCATGACTACGTCAATTTTGGCTTTGACCAAGCTGACGTAGTTATATGCGTCGGCTACGATCTGCAGGAATTTGATCCTGCCAGAATCAATCCAAAAGGGGATAAGCAGATTCTTCATATTCATCGTTATCCAGCCGGAGTCGACGCTCACTATCACGTTGCGGTCGGTATTCAAGGCAGTATTTCGGAATCCCTCGACGCCCTGTCTCAAGGAGTTAAGGCGACACCGGGATTGAGCCCAATAGATATCAAGATCAGTCGCCTCATACGGGAAGAGCTGGAGACGGGAAGCAAAGACAACTCATATCCGGTCAAGCCCCAGCGAATCGTCGCAGATATCAGAGCGGCAATGGACGAGGAAGATATCGTACTCGTTGACACGGGTGCGGTCAAGATGTGGATGGCTCGTCTCTACCCCACGTACTGGCCAAACACATGCCTTATTTCAAATGGTCTCTCAACCATGGCCTTTGCGTTTCCGGGTTCAATTGCTGCGAAGCTTACCTTCCCTGAACGAAAAGTTCTCGCGGTCGCGGGCGACGCTGGATTTCTCATGAACTCGCAGGAACTAGAGACATCGGTCCGCGAACAAATCCCTGTTGTTGTGCTGGTATGGGTGGATGGGAGCTATGGTCTGATCAAGTGGAAAATGGATATTGAGTTGGGTCACCACTCGCACGTCGACTTCGGAAACCCGGACTTCGTCAAGTTAGCTGAAAGCTATGGCGCCAAAGGCTACGCCATTAAACGAACGGAAGACCTCCTCCCTACGCTGCAGCGCGCTCTGGCGGATAACACAGTCTCGGTCATCGCTTGCCCTGTGGACTATGCACAAAATAAGGTCCTGACTGACAAGCTTGGAGAACTCACGCGATCGCTCTAGAGGGCGGACAGTAAAGGCAATTTCAGGATAAAAGGTTTTAAGAGGAAACGGGTTTCATCATCCAACCATCTTGAGGAGGAAGGGAAATGACAAAGGTTGAATTGATTGCAAAAATCGTAAATGACGGTGGAATTACCAAATCCCAGGCCGAGAAGGCAGTAGACGGATTCGTCTCCGCTGTTTCCGACGCTCTGGCGACCGGCGACAAGATTACTCTGGTAGGCTTCGGAACTTTCAGCGTGGGGGAAAGGGCGCAACGTGAGGGTCGCAATCCACGGACTGGAGAGAGTGCGCCGTATCGGCGTCAGATAGAAGTGTGAGATAGTAGCTCACCAGGATTGCGGGAAAATCCTGTACGCACCCAACTTATCCCTGCTCGTTAGAGCTTGAATCCTGAAAAGGAGGGGGGAGTGCCGCATGTTGGGAAAAGGCACCGGAGCAAGTAGCTACCGCAGACCGACGGTGTCAGCGTAAGTCGTGCATGGTCAAAGCTATACTGCCTGAATCCCAGTCCTAACGGCCCTAAGTCCGGCGCTGGCGAAAGGTAGCCGAAACGCCAGTTCAGACTGTATGGGGATGAATTTTCTCCGTCCGCCATATTCCGTCAGTCTGACGTGCCTTCGATCAGAAGGATGAAAGGGACGAACGGGAGGCCTAAACACGATGGAACTTTGATCTGATGTAAATACGGGATCGCCTAAGCAGGGTAACAACCTGTATGGCGACGGAGTCTTCGTAGTACCCAGGGTGGGCCTGTAATGGGTTCTGCAGATCTTGGTTGGAGCCAGGATACGGACATGGCTATAAGTCTGGTGGCAACGCCGGCGAAAGGCCGTTCTGTCCGGGGGAAGGAAGACAGATTACTCACTGCATTTGATACTCTGAAAGGAGGATGTGCTGATGCTGTCCGATATAACGATTAGGAGGTTGAATGCGATTGGAGAGATTTCCAGCAAGGGAAAGAAGGCAAACTCCCTGCCTGGAAACGCACCAGGTAAGAGTAATTGGAGAGCCGGATGCATCGAAAGGTGCACGTCCGGTTCGGAGGGGGGCTGACAATATATCCTGTGATCAGGAGGATTTGCTGCCTACCCTACAGCTCACAATTCCAGCCTCAAAGGCTGTGAAGTTCAAAGCAGGCAAGACCCTCAGCGAAAAGGTCAAATAGAAATCCCCTCACATTCAACAAGATAATCTGAAGGGACTGTTCGCAGGAATGAATTGGTGGCCAGTCCTTTTCATTTTTTTGTCACCCTTCCGGCAATCCAGCCCCATAATTGACAACACCTCCGAACTCAAACATTGGAGCCCTTTATTGAAAAGCCGTCGGAAGTAGCCGGTAGAGCTCACTCAAAAGCTTTCATTCTGGCTTTCAACCATTGCCCGATTCGCCTTTTCACCTTAACTGCTCTCGTGAGCGTGGAAATTTGATGAGCACGCAACTCGCTGAAGCGACGAAGGACCATATGGAAAAGCGTACTTTTTTCTGAGCTGGGTCGACCTGGTTCGGACCACCCTTTCCCGAACCCTTTATACCATCAATGGTCTTATTCATCAGACTGGAATCTTCATTTCTTTTTGTTGTCATTAGATTGCTCCTTGTCCCAATGCTTTGAGGACAACTCCGTCGTCCCCTTTTTAAGAGCCCGGACATCTTCCACTAACTGCGTAAGGATTCCAATCTGTTGTTGTTGTACCGCGAGCAACTCACTCCACTGCCCTTGTCTCAGCATGTCCAGCTTTTGGTGCAACGACAAGATCTCCAACTCGGCTTTCAGGTTCACCTCGTAGTCATGTGCGGCATCAATGCGGTCTTTTTCCGAATGGCGGTTCTGAGACATCATGATAACCGGCGCTTGTATGGCCGCAAGCATTGACAGCACAAGATTCAGGAGGATGTAAGGATAGGGATCAAATGTGTTGTTCCATCCGGCTAAAATGAATGTATTCATTATAATCCAGGCGACCAAAACGGCCATGAACAGAAGGATAAATGTCCATGATCCGCCAAAAGACGCCACGCGGTCCGCCAGCCTCTGTCCCAGGGTAAGTTCTTTTTCATGCTCCCGCAGAACATTTCGACTGATGTGCACACCCTGTGCGATCCGATTAATGACGTCTTGCTCGCGAGGACTGAGTGAGTCAAAGTCCTCCTGGAGGAGTTGCTCTGCCAGTTTATGAACATCCTGCTCCATACTCTTTGCATCCTCTTAAATGGTGTGAACGATCCCTGGTCCCTATCACAATGCTCGTTCCCGATCGAAATGATATAAAAAGGAGCGATGTCTACTGTAATTTGCACTAGGCCGCTCGACACAGCATTGTAACGTTAATTTTTTTCCCAATTCGGGCTGGCAAAAAAGGGAACAGCCGGTAGAACTCTACCTTCATATATTACTGTATTTGTGAATTGCAAATACAGTCCAGACCTGATTTTCAAAAGGGAGAAATCTGCTATTTTGCAACCATAAGATTGTCCCTATAGTCGTATGTCCCCGGAAGCCAGGAACCATCGTATATGGCTTTCTCCTTTTTTGCCCCCTGTTTATTTTCTCCCAAGTGCAGCAAGGCTCAAGATTTTCGTAGCGAAACCGGATATTACCGCGAGAGGGAAAATATATCCGTGGCATGCGCATCAGAATCCGGATGGTTATGTTTCTCCTAATAATTGAATAAGGAGGAATAGGATGACGGAAATAATGGAATATGTGCGTGAGAAACTTGATTGGACTGCAGGCCGAATTCTGGAACTTCTCACAGGATCAAGCGGATACAAGCTGGGAGAAGTGAAAGTACGGGTTCCGGACGTTCGCGAAGTTGTTGATGCTCGTCAGGCTCAGCGCCTTCCGCCTGCCGGTCCTCCCTGTGATCGATACTAAACCTGGTTCCGTTGGACTGTTACGGGCAAAACCGCCGGACTGTAATGCCATTGGCTGATTAACAACTACATACCGTTGGATCGTAGAATCAAGAGCATCCTAACTGTGCGAGCCTTTTGCAAAACTCATTGGAAGTTGAAGAGTTTCATGCATCAATTCAATTCTCCAGCATTGGGGCATTCAATGAGCAGAGCGATGACCGGGAACACCAACGACCAAATGGGCAGCGTGGGATCGACAGGAGTTGATCTAGTCCTTACATAGGCTCCTGGGGGTGGCGTTTAGGGCCATCGTTTTGCGGTGGCGATTTGTAGCATGTTTGCCGAAAGGGTTGCCCCTTGCAGGTCTGTTTTTTCCTGGAAATATGAATCCGAGGTAGTCGGGTCAACCCTTCCCGGCATGGATGAAACGGCAACACTCGGCGGGTCTGCGCTCTTGCAGATCTATGTCTGAGGGGAAAGCGTAAGGAAGTTTACGAGAGGCTAAGAAAAGGATAAGCCAAAATGAGCAGAAAAGTTATGGCGGTGATGATTTGTGTGGCAGTGGTTGGGATGATGGGGAATGCCCTCGCCCAGCAGCAGGCGCCGGTGGCTGGCATGTCCATCGGAGTTATCGGAGTCACAGTGGATGAACTGGTGACCGTGGCCAAAGGATGGAGTGCCAAGAAGCAGATCATGGGGAAGGACGTCTATAACGACAAAAGTGAGAAGGTCGGCGTAGTCTACGACCTCATCATTACACCGGACAAAGCCGTCACCTATGCCATCATCGGGACTGGCTTTCTCGGGTTGGACAAGCACGATGTGGCCAATCACGATGTGGCCATTCCCCTAAATCAGTTCAAGATTAAGGAAGGCAAGATCACTTTGCCGGGGGCCACCAAAGATACAGTCAAGGCCATGCCCACCTTCCAGTACCCTCAGTAGGAAGTCAGGAGCGTTGCGGCCTGGCAGCATTCCAGGGTTGAAGAGATGAAAAAGCAGTAGTTGTCATTAAATGTCGTTGGCTTAAGGATTCGAGGAGATTTGAACAAACTTCAAATCTCCCGCCCCTTCTTTATCAAGTGGGGATCCACTTTGTTAGCGCAGCTTTTGCTAGGTCCCCCTAAAGGGGAGATGAGCTGACCCGTTAGGGGGATTTTTCTTAAGTCAACGGCATTGTGCTATTCTTTCCGAAAGGCCTGGAATAGTATTGTAACAACTTGGCAGCATGCCATGTTAAGAAATTTATGCAGAGGTACTCAATTTTCTTGTCAAAGAAGCCGGAGGACCTGTGAGGCTCTAAAACAGCCCCAACGCAGAGTAGCACGGGCTCACAAACGTTATTTTGGAATCGTCACGCTTGGCCGTGAACCCCTTTTGCTCAATGCGATAATGGTTAGAGAAGTGGTTATTCGAGGATTCGTACAATGAAAAATTTGAGCACCGGCCCGCTAATGGGACCTCTTTTTTTATTATTCACGTGTCTCTGTCTGGTTACTGTTCCCGGCTGCGCATCCCTGCCGAATGTACAGAAAATGATGGGCCATGAACTATCAAGCTCCGATCAACCCACAAAAATCATGGGGCATAAAAGAGATCTCTCTGCAAAAACAAGTAAAGCCATGATCAAACGGCTTGAAGGGCAGGTCGATGCAACCAGACTTCTGGAACAGCAGGTTCAGTTGATGCAGTCCGTCAGCGGGAGTCTTTTAGTGGCCGGCAACAAGGTCACCCTGCTCATTGACGGGAAGGCTACCTACGCAGCGATGTTTGAGGCCATCCAAAACGCTAAAGATAACATCAATTTTGAAACTTTCATATTTGAAGACGATGAAGTCGGCAAACGATTCTCCGATCTACTCATCCGGAAAAGCGCCGAAGGCGTACAAGTGAACCTGATTTACGATAGTTATGGATCCATGAATACTCCGGTTAGCTTTTTTCAGCGCTTGCGCGATGGCGGGGTTCGAGTCCTTGAATTCAATCCTGTTAATCCTTGGAAGGTACTCAAAGGAAAGGTATGGGCATTACGCCATCGTGATCATCGTAAGATTCTGGTCGTTGACGGCGCCATCGCTTTCATTGGCGGAGTCAACATCAGTGCTGTTTATTCCGGAAGCTCAGCCAGTCGGTATCGTAGGGAGAAAAAGGATCAACCCTGGCGAGATACAGACGTTCGAATCGAGGGTCCGGCAGCACTGCGACTCCAATGGCTTTTCATGAAAACCTGGGAAAGGCAAAAGGGACCGGCACTTCCCAGCAGGGACTATTTCCCTTATGTGAAGCAAGCCGGAAATACGCTGGTCAGAGTGGTCGGTAGTTTACCGGGTGAAAGTAATCGGCTCATATTCATGATGTACATTTCAGCCATTACTCATGCGGAGAACTCCATTTACTTAACGACTCCCTATTTTGTGCCTGACGACCAAATGTTAAAAGCGCTCACCGATGCTACAGCGCGAGGTGTTGATGTGAAGATCTTGCTTCCCGGCTTCAATGATGAAGCACTGGTTTTCCATGCGAGCCGATATTACTATACCCGGTTGTTAAAAGCGGGCGTGCAATTATTTGAGAGGCGTGGAGGGATGCTGCATGCAAAGACGGCAGTTATCGATGATGTATGGTCTACTATCGGATCGAGCAACCTGGACAATGAGAGCTTCCTTACCAATGACGAGGCCAATGCTGTGCTTCTCGGCCTGGACTTCGCCGATAGTATGCAAGCAATGTTTGAAAAAGACTTGGAAGAGTCTGATCAGATAAGTCTGGAGGAGTGGGAAAAACGGTCACTCGAAAATCACCTGAAGGAATGGTCTGCCCATCTGCTCAAACACTTGCTATAGTAATACTAGGTTAAGTTCAAGATGAATCATTTATTGAGCCTGTTGCAGAACTCTACGCACTACCGCTAAAGTGGGAACCGACGCCCATTTTACCGTTATTTTTGATGAACTGATCGTGCATCAAGCCCTTAAACAGGGGGCTTAAGTGGGAAAATATTTTCCATTTTTGCCAAAAAACGAGTTTTGCAACAGGCTCTATTGTTGGGAAATTTGTGCGGCACCAAGGGCAGAATCCACCCAATCTAATCAGCGCAGCCTGGAGCGATCTCCTCACCTGAGGCAAGGTCGCACCAGAAGTTTTTTTTAATACGAGCTTGTTCGGCTCTCAGAAAAGCATAGGCCAAGGTCACAAGCGTAACATGGTGATGATACCAACCAAGCCAATGTCGACCTTCATAATGATCGAGTCCAAGTTCCTCTTTCATTTCTCGATAGTCGAGTTCGATTCGCCAACGCGCCTTGGCGATGCCAACTATCTGGCATGTTCCCATTTGATGAGAACCAAACCAACAAAGCCAATATTTGGTGGGGGCCTTCTCGCCTTCAGGCCACTCGATCAAGAGCAGTTCGGGTACCCCGGTCCGGGTGATGCTGCTTGCGCCAACCATGCGCCGCCCAGACTTTGATGAGCGCAAACTGGGATTTTTGAGGACCACGAGTACCTTCTCTCCATGCGATTTCTTGCCAGGCATCATCGGGCAGGTTTTGCGCAAGCGCGAGCAAATTCCTGACCTGAGGAAGAGATTCCCAAGGAGGGTACCTTCTGGGCCACCCCTTCTTTTTGAGAGCAGGCAACTCAATATTGGGATCCTGATCCCATACCGCCGTAGACGGTTCCACCTGCAAGGCATAAGAAAGGCTACGGCTCCTCAACTTCTCTCGAAAGCCAAACTCGTTTCCATAAAAAGAATCAGCCACCACCGGCCGGTACGATACGCCCCACGAGATGGTCTGATCCAAAAGTTCCATAGCCAATTCCGACTTGCCTTTGTATTTCAAATCAAGCGGAATCTTGGCCTTTTTTGCCCTCTCAGGATCATCAAACCATTCTATTGGAATAAAGAGTTTCCAGCACAAAGGGCAGCTCGCTTGCGCACTGCTCCAATGAAGAGTTACCGCCACCTGGCAATTTGCGATTTTACCCAAAGCTCCACAGTACTGCCTCGCTACCCCGACGGAATGCTTGCCGGCTTTAAGGAAAGAAGTCTCGTCAATAATCCAAACTTCGGCATCAGAAAGAAGATCGACCATCTTCAAGGCAAGACGCTGCTGGATTTCTTGAATAGCCCATGGGCTTTGTCCAACAAACTGACGCAAAGCCTGAACGTCGGCACCGGGGATTCGGTCTGCAATCTGCTCAATGGATTTGCGGTCTCCGTCCAGCAAGAATCCTTCAAGATAAATTCTGGCCCAATGTCGCCGCTAACTCCGGCCCATTGGTTCAAGCAGATCTCGGAGGAGCTGGCTCAACCTATGATCCAGTGCTTTTAGTTGTTGTTTTTTCATGAGCGCACTGTGCGCTCAATTTCACCAGATGTCAAGAGTAACTTAACCTAGTATTAATAGCAGGCTGTTGAAAAAGTCCTTATAAGCTTCTTATTATCAGCACGGCAAGGGATGACTGACCCATGTTCAATAACCCCAAAGTCAGACACCTCCGGCTTTGCCGGAGGTGTCTGACTGGCTTTAACATAAAAAGGGGTCCCAACTGTTTTCTAACTTAAAGACTCAGCATATACTTCAATGGCATGCTTGACCAGGACTCGGTCCCCCGCCTGCGAGAGCATATCCGTAATTTGCAGCATGCAGGCCGGGCAGCTCGTGGCGACGACCTCACACCCCGATTCCACAATGTTGTCACGCTTGCGCTTCCCGATGGCTGCGGAAATGTCATAATACTGCAAATTAAAACTCCCCCCCATGCCACAGCAGCGATCGGCTTCGACCATCTCCTTTAAGCGATATCCGAGATTGGCCTCTAGCAAGGTGCGCGGCTGCATTGCCACCCCCAACGACTTCTTCAAGTGGCAGGGATCGTGGTAAGTGAGTATGACCTTTTTATCATTACTCTTCAAATCTACCTGACGAACGCCCACTTTATCAACCAAAAACTGGCTTACTTCCATGGTCCTGGCGGCGATCGCAGTGACCTGTTCCTGCGCTTCGGGTGAGAGTTGCTCGGCCATCAGCGGCCAGAGCTTTTTAATGGTGGAGGCGCAGGTGGCGCAGGCGGTAATGAGAACGTCGAAGGGCTCTGCAGCAAACTTTTGCAGGTTGTAGCGAACCAGTTTATTGAAGGCAAAGGTATCCCCCGAAGAAAGCGCGGGAATGCCGCAGCAGGCAAAATCTTCAGGAAGATACACCCCGACGCCGTGATGCTCCATGGTGCGCATCACCGCTTCTCCAATGTTGGGAAACACCTTGTCAATGACGCACCCGACAAAGAAGGCCACCTTCAATCCGGATGCCCCCGGACCAGTGTTCATGGGTTTGACTATCTGATGAAAGGCCGTCGACGCGAGGGCCTTCAAGTGGCGGTCCCCGAGGGGCGAGAGCAAGCGGCCACAGGATGTCCCCAGCAAGTCGTCAACCGGTTTGACGAAAATGCCCTGAAGCCTTGAGCCCCATTCCATGAGGCTGTCAAAGAATTCCGGACGAACCAGTATGCCTCGGAAAATTGCCTTTTTCAGGGGATGAAGTCCCATGTAACCGGCGAGGATGGCACGCGCCTTGATGAAGATATCCAGCACCTTTACCCCGCTGGGGCAGTTGGCGGAGCAGGAACCACAGAGAAGGCAGCGCATCAGGCGATCATTAACACCCTTTGGATCTTTAAACATCTCCTGGACGAGACCGTCGAGGAGCGCGAGCTTCCCGCGCGCCACATCGGCCTCGCGCCCGGTTTCGGCAAAGACCGGGCAAACCGCCTGGCACATCCCGCAGCGCATGCAAACGACGAGCTGGTCTTCCAACTCCTTTATCAGTCCCGCGAGTTGCTTCATGTCGGCCATGGCTATTCTCCAAATATCTTGCCGGGATTCAGAATGTTCTTGGGATCGAGGGCCGCTTTGATGCGCCGCGAATAGATGATGGTGGCCCTGCCGGTTTCCTTTTCCAGGAACCGCGATTTGGCCATACCAATGCCATGTTCACCGGAAAGGGTCCCTCCCAAAGCCAGCGCCCGGTCGAAAATGGCGTCAATGGCCTTTTCTACACGTTCCCATTCTTCATGGTTGCGCCGGTCCGTGAGGATCGTTGGATGGAGGTTGCCGTCGCCGGCATGGCCGAAGGTCCCAATGGTCAAATTGAATTCCTTGGCGATTTCTTCGATGGACCGAATCATAGCCGGAATCTTGCTCCGCGGCACCGTGGCATCTTCCAGCACCGTGGTGGGTTTGACCCTGGAGAGAGCCGAAAGGGCCGCCCGCCGCGCTTCCCACACCTTGTCCCGCTCTGCCTCATCCTGAGCCACGCGAATACTCATGGCCCCCATCTGTCGGCAGAGGGATTCCACCTTCTCTGCATCCTCTTCCACCTGCACCTGATGGCCGTCGACTTCGATGAGCAGCAGGGCAGCGGCATCGACAGGAAGTCCCACATGCGCGAAGTCTTCCACCGCGCGAATGGTAAAGTTGTCCATAAATTCAAGGGTTACCGGAACGATGCGGTTGGCGATAATTGCTGAAACGGTCTCGGAAGCCTTCGACACATCGGAGAAAACAGCCATCATGGCTTTTTTTGCTGCCGGCATTGGAATCAGCTTCAAAATTATCTTGTTGAAAACCCCCAACGTCCCCTCGGAGCCAACGAGCAGACCGCCGAGGTTATAGCCCGTCACGCATTTAACAGTCCTTGCGCCCGTTTTTACCAGTTTGCCGTTAACATCGAAGAACTCGAGTCGCATCACGTAGTCGCGTGTCACTCCGTACTTGAGGCCCCGCAGCCCTCCGGCATTTTCCGCCACATTGCCGCCGAGGGTCGAAACCGCCTGGCTGCCGGGGTCGGGGGGATAGAAGAGCCCCTTTGCCTCCACCTCCGCCGCGAAATTTGACGTCACCACTCCGGGTTCAACCACCGCATAGAAGTCCTCTTCATTGATCTCGATAATTCGATTCAAAGCGTTGGTGAGCACCACCACCCCCCCCGCTTTGGGGATGGTTCCGCCGCTGAGGTTGGTGCCGGCCCCGCGCACGGTCAGCGGCAATGCATGCTCGTTGCACAACCCCACCACCTTGCCCAGGGTTTCGCTTGAGGTTGGCCGAAGGACGAGAGAAGGAAGGGCCGGATCGAGGACTGCGGCATCATAGGAATAGGTTGCCCTATCCGTTTCGTCCTGGAAGACGTTGTCTTTGCCCAAAACTTTTTCAAATTCTTTAATCAAAGCTTTCATGATCGTTCCGCCCCCTTCTGTTTTCTGCTGCCATGACCACCCAAGTGAGGGTTCCTCTGAAAAAATTTTATCATGGTAATACCAACTATCCGATAATCCATAAATCTCTGATACTCTCGTACTTTACAACACAACGTATCAGTATCTAATTGACAAAATGCTGCTCGGATGTATGGGGTATAACTTGATGCATTATTCCGGCTAACAAAGGGCTGAGGTCGCCGGTTGGATGCTCCGCGTTAGAGCGCTAAAAGCTTTGCACTCAGAACTGGTTTTCGAAATATTTACCCACACCTCAGAACTCACGTCCCCGGGTACACCCGAAACCATGAAAAAAGGTGGGCTAAGCGAAGCGCACCAAACCTTTCGAGATAGAGTGTTTCGCCAGGCAAAAATGGCCTCCATTTTGCCACTGACTTAACCCGGAACACCGGGTTCGTCAGGAGCACAACATGGAAGTCCGCCTTGTCAATGCGCTGCCTTTCCCAAGCCTGGCTGTTCCGAAGATTGCTGGTCAATGGGCAGCTCTGAATTGGCCGCCCAGTAATTTATGCCGATGCCTATGAACGACAGAACAGCCATGATCCAGAATACGCCACTCCAGCCAAAAGTCGGCACCATAGCGGATGAAACGATGGGTCCTATGGCGCTTGTTGAATTGGATATGGCACCCATGCCGAAGGCGCCGGCGCCCATTGTTGCAACGGGAAAAATATTGCCGGGCGTTGCCCAATAATTTGGCGGCAGCATCATCAGGAACACGACAACGACAGCCGAAATCATCAACCAGGCGTAGGACACCGGCGCTAAATATAGAATCATCAAGGCCCCTATGCCCATGATCAGATCCGCCAAACTCATTAAGTTCAATCTTGCCCTCAAGATGCCTTTATTGGTGGTTTTCCCCCTGGACCACAAATCACCCAGCCATGAGCCGATGATTGCAGCAAAGAAACCGACGATCCCCCACACAAACATGACATCGCCGACTTGAGCCTGTGTGTAGCCCAAGTGGTAAGCATAGGAGGGCATGAAGCCGCCGATGCTGAACAGGGACCAGGTGAGTGGAATCTGCACCAGACCCATAATCCAGGTCATTTTATATGTCCAGGCGCTGTCATGGGGCTTATCTTTGGATGCCCACATCTGTTTCTTTAGAGTTTCCGAATCCCTGGCAAATATAAAATATACTAAGGCGCCGAACAGCATAATGCCGGCGGTTATATAATACATCGTCTGCCAGCCCAGGCTGGCAAGGCGGCCGGATAGGATGCCGCCCAGAGCTCCGCCCAGTGTTATGGCGCCCAATGTCGCCCCCAAAGAGATACCTCTTTGAGAGGGTTTAAACCATCCCGACAGTTGGATGGAAAACAGCGCCAGCATCATGATCATAAGGCCCTGAGAGAATCGGAACAGCATCAGCAGCCAGAGTGACGTCACAACCGGGATCAAAAGCTGAGGCACGATGAGCAAGGCTTGCGCCACCAGAACTCCGGTTTTGATCCTGGTGTCAAATATACCCCCGTGACCTAGGAAGAATGCGACAAACAGACCTATGGAAAAACTGTCTACCCCGTAGATTGTCAATGTCTGGAGTGAAACATGCATGGATTTGGCAATCTCGGGAGCCGCCACGCCAAAAGCTGTAAGAGAGATGAAGCTGGTGGACATAATGAGGCCACATATAGCGGCCATCATCCACCGGTAACCCGATTCCTGTTCTGTAACAGCAGCTTGTGACATATTTAATCCTCCGTAACGCAATGACATAGCTGCGGTGACAACGCGATTGCGGGTGAAGTTGCGCTGTCTTCACAATCCAAAGTACTATTGGCTCATCCGACATCCTGACTGCCATGATTTCCACTTCGGCAAAGCCTTATAGGAAATCACAGGGTGTCACCACCACCCGACAGACAGGCTCTCCCACATTCTCTGATGTCAGAGAGGTGCGCGCCGAAGAGCGGGGTCCCTTGCGGTTTTCAGGGGGTAATCAGAGAACGGGAAAACAGTATGCCTCACACATCAACTCTTCTTCGCCCAGAGGCCTTCAATCTTATGCATCCAGCCGCTGATGCGATTCTCGATGTCTGCTCCCACCGAGGGCTTGCCTTTGGCAACTTCCGTCTGGAGGGCGCTGATTTCCGTCTGGAGTTTTGCCACCTGCGCCGCCTTGTCCTTTTCTGCGGTCTTCTGGTATTCTTTCAGCGCATCTCTCGCATGATTAAGGGCGAAACTGGCGCCGTCGTAGTCTTTGCTCTTTGCCAGTTCCTTGGCGAGCGCTAGATTATCACGCGCCGTTACCAATGGCAAATCACCGATTGTTTCAACACTAAAGGTGCTTTGCTCCGCATTAAACAAAGCCACTTGGGCGTCGTCGTAATTCTTTGCACTGATCGCAGATGCAGCCTTCTCCAGCGAATCGCGCACCTGCTTGACGTCCAGCACGACTTTGGTATTTACTACCTGCGCATCCACTTCCGCTGCTTTTGGTTGCTTGGACTTAAGATATTCACTGTCCAGAGCGCTTACGACAAAGGTATCATCTGACATGGGAAGCCAGTAATCATGCGTATCTCCGCTCGCGGAATGGTATTTAAGCTTACCGAGCTTAATGAGATCCGCATTCAATTGAGTGGTCTGTCCTTCAAGCTTGCGTGCGATAGTCAGCGCTTTCTGGACATTATCCGTTGCTTCATCCGTAATGTTGTATAGCAGCGCAATATTGGCGATTCCCACATGCCCCATCATGGCGAAAGCTTCTTGCAGCATGCTCTTATATTCCTGCTTGTTTGAATCGCTCATAGGTGAAGATTTCTGACCGGCATCCGCCTTAGCAGGCGTAGCGGAGTCTTTCGCAAACGCGGGCATGATAACGATGGCTCCTGAAAGTACGGTAGCGACTAATAGAGTTGATAACTTCTTCATGTTCAGCCTCCTCTAAATTTAGGGTTAACGACAAAGTCCTACGGTTATTGTTCCTTAGCCGGGTAACGCAGCACGTATGAGGCAAGATGGTCGTCGCCAACTTTGACATGCCAGGTTAGCGTCGATTTGCCCGCGGGTTTAGTACTCAATGTGTACCGGCCTGGCGGCATCCTGACGAGCATCACAGGGCCTTTGGCAGTGGTATCAAGCACGCTATCGCCTTTACTGTCCGTATTGAACTAAACAAACAGCATCTTAAGTTTATAGGCATTCTCCTCCGCATCGATCGCTCTCATGCCGCTAACCGCAATGCCGCCGGAAATATACTGCACTTTCCTGTTGTCGACGGGCTTGCCTTTTGCCAGCATCTCGTCTTCCCGCATATTCTCGGAATTGGAACAACAGTGTCCCCTGAACAGGTGCCCAAGATCCCAAACATCTTGCAGGGCATAAAGTAAGTGCCGTAGTCAGCACCTCCCCTCTTTGATGGCGCATCAACTCCGCCATTTTTGGGAAAATCAGCCAGTTCGTCTGCAAACAGACCAAATCCAAGTGCGCCATACGTAAAGCCTGACTACCCCAAAGAACTCCCCTTTTTGATGCGGCCAATATCACAAATTCCATCCGGGAGAGAATCTGGCGAAGAATATTGAGACTCGTAAAAAAAGGCTTTTCCAGCAGTCTTAGTGAGAAGAGAACGAAGGAATTCAGCACAGACCAACGGAAGTAAGAAAAGGTACAGAGCACGATACGGGATGGTCGTAATGCCGGAGTATGCCTTGACCACGACCGGAGCGACGAGAAGAAACATCAGGGCGAATAAACTTAATTTTACGCCACGCATGGAATATATTCTTTCCTACCGTGCATCTTACCGGACAAATACTCCGGTCACGACGATCCTGCCTTCAACTAACGCGCTATGCTGCCTAAAGCTTAAGCAGAATCTATGCCCAGTGTACTGAGAACCGTAACGTTTTCCTTTTAAGTAATGTTTGAGAATACTTACGGCAGGATGAGACCAGTCGATAGTTGTGGATTTGAGTAGAAATAGTGTTGCATGCAACAGAAGTGTTGTTGTCACATTCAAGAAAACCATTGAAACGATATCCGCTGACGTCTTGAAAGCTTTTCTCGGGTATCCCTGGCACGGCAATGTGCGGGAGATCGAGCACATCATGGAGTATGCCTTCGTCCTTTGCGGCCAAAACATCATAACCTTCGATACTGAAGATACCCCCGATGTTGAAGTGTTGCATGTGGCACAGAAATCATGCAACGCTTCCGTTGCATGCAACACCCCCTTTTCTTGCCGGCTGTAGACCAGGACACTGCCCGCTCACACTTAAGCTTTCGTTATTACATCATAATATGGAACGAGATGCTATCATCTGCCTCTTTGGCACATATTTTGACCATTCCAAAGCAATAATGAAGAGAGCATCACGTTCAGCTTTAGTAGATTGCTTGCAGCCGAAGGGCATAACGTGAGCACTGCCCAAGGTTACCGGGAAGCTCTGGCAAGAATGAATGAAGCAGGTCGGCTCTTGTTTCTGCGCTGAAGCAGAGTATCGGCGGGCCTGCTCAGGCCGGCTTCAAGGGCCTTGATACCAAACGCAGTGCAGGGTCTACCCGCAGATAATTGGCGTCGTTGCAGTTCTCATAGCCTACCGCCACTTGGTAGACTCTCTGGCGCAGAAGTTGGAGCAAGGAGTGATCCGTATGGCTCGCGGACCTCGGGTCCTCAATCCCGGATGCGGTTTGTTCAAGGAGCCCAAATCGTTCATCCACTTCCCGCAGCAGGAGGAAGCCGGTGTCCGATGTGATCTTTGCCCCTGGAAATAATAAGAAAAAAGATCAAAATAGGAAAGTACCTGCTTTTGACAAAAACAATTTGCCAAACATGGGGGATATGCGTTGGGGGGAGGGCTTTTAAAGCATTATGCCGTCCCAGGGTATGAACAACAGGGAACAATAGGAATGGGTCTTGATTATCCCGATTATGGTTATGGCTACGGGGAGTATCCTGGTTCAGTGAGAGAAGACCCCTACAAGAAAATATTTGACTCTAAAACAATTAACACCATCTCAGGACAAGTAATAAAAGTAGACCAAATTCCTGAACCTGGATTCGATAGGGAAATGCGATTGACTGTCTTTATTGACAAAAAAGAGATACTGCCAGTTTACCTTGGTCCGGCCTTTTACATTGTAGGTTCTAGCCAGGCAAAACATTTTAAATTAGGCGATAAGGTCACGGTGACCGGCTCACAGGTCACCGATCGTGGTGAGCCTTTCATGATTGCCACAACTGTGAAGCGAGGAAATGATGTCTTGCGATTGAGAGACAAAGACGGGAATCCAGAATGGATTGGATGGAAAAAAACGAGTGATTGATTGTTATAAAGTCTGACAGATTCAATAGAAGAATGCCTCTATTTCGGACCCAGGGAAAGGTGGTGGAGCAATGATCGAGAAACCGACGCATGGCGAGCGGCCAAGGTCGCTTGGGGGCGAAGAGAATAGAGCCACCGGAAATTACAGCATCTTCCGGCGCTGGCGTCCGCTGAAATTCATCATTGTTGCAGCGGTCGTACTCATCGCTCTCTTGGTGGTCATCTCCAGCTTGATACAGAAGGGGCTGTGGATGCGGCA
>PLSV01000113.1:0-352 GCA_003165235.1 Syntrophobacteraceae bacterium | reverse complement strand
AAACTGGCCATGGGCGCGCTCGCCGCCGCAGGCGCTCTAATCTTTGCGGTCATCTTCTACGCGCAATGGGATACTTTTCTCCGCTTTCGTTATGGCGGGTCCTTTGGGTTGTCAGACCCTATCTTTGGCGTCGATCTGGGATTTTATCTCTTCACTCTTCCGTTCTATCAACTCCTGCAGTCCAGTCTCGTATTCTTGACGGTGCTTGCAATCGTTGGCGTCGTCTCCCAATACGTGTACTTCGAACGAATGCGACTCAGCGGCGGTCGACAAATCGAAACCTGGGGGAATGCCATTCCGCACCTCTCCCTGCTTCTTTTCATCCTGGCCGCTGCCTTTGGATGGGGTTATT
>PLSV01000187.1:45427-48267 GCA_003165235.1 Syntrophobacteraceae bacterium | reverse complement strand
GTCCATTTAATTTGAAATCCAACACTTACGCTTCATCGCTTCCATAAGTACTCTTGCCCTTTGAGCCGTTAACCAGAGAGTGTAGATGACTCACAAATGCTTTCATCCTCACGGCCTGAGCACTCATTTCCTCTGATGCCGAAGCTGTCTTTTCTGCGTTGGCTGCATTTTGTTGGACAACCCTATCCATTTCACTTACTGCTTTGTTTACATTATCTATACCAAGAGCCTGTTCCTGAGATGCGGCAGAGATTTCACCGACAAGTTCGCCGGATTTGCCAACGCTGGCTTTAGCCCCTCGAAACTCCTGATCCGTTTTCTCCACCAACTCCGAGCCTTCCTTTACCCGCTTGACAGTACCTTCGATGAGGTTGGCAGTGTTCTTCGCTGCTTCAGCCGCACGCATCGCCAGATTTCTCACCTCGTCAGCCACTACGGCGAAACCTGCTCCAGCTTCTCCTGCACGCGCTGCCTCCACTGCCGCATTTAGCGCAAGCAGATTTGTCTGAAAAGCGATTTCGTCGATTGTTTTGATGATTTTGGAGGTCTCTTCACTGGCTCTGGATATTTCCGTCATCGAGGTTATCAGCTTTTCCATTGACTGACCTGCTCGTGAGACCGTCTCATTGGTCGTGGTCATCAGATTGTTGGCCTGATTGGCATTGTCTGCATTTTGCTTAGTCATTAATGACATCTCCTCAAGGGATGAGGATGTCTCCTCGATGGAGGCGGCCTGCTCCGATGCCCCTTCCGCCACGGACTGGCATGACGAGGAAACCTGTGAAGAAGCCGACGCCACTTGGTTAGCCCCTTTTGACAGTCCCGCGATCACCTGGTTAATAGGCTTTGTAATGCTCCGTGATATGAAAAGGGCTATGAGTATGCCAACAAGCATCATCAAGAAACCAATTCCTGTCATTACCATTGCCGTATTGTGCATTCTGCGCGAGATGCGGGAGTCATTCAGCGCCAGAAGCATATAGCCATTCTTGATAACGTTATTCGATGTCAGGGCAATTTTACACGCCACAAATTGCAGTTTGCTCCCGCCAAGCATGACAGTATCTCCAGCATTGGCGGGAGGATGAGTTCCAAGCTCCTTGAGAGGCCGACTCAAATCGACATTTCCATAATCCTTGGATGTTTCCTTAGTTATCACCGAGTAATCGCCGTTCGGCCCCTGGACGATAACCGAGGCTACGCTTGTGTCCGCATCACTGGCAATCAGCTCCTTGAGAACTCTCTCAATATCTTCACCAACACTGTATTGCACAGCCTGTTTCACCGTCTCTGCTGTAAAGATTGCAAGATAAGAACTCTTCTCTCGAAGAGAACTCAACCCCATTGATTTGAACGAATCAAGTGAAATCAACAGCAGTGACACGGTAGAAATAAGTAACATGATAACAGTGGCTACCATCAACTTTATATGAAGACTTAGATTCTTCCTCAGCTTCACAATGCCACCTCTCCTCATATGTTTAGCCTGTTCATCAGTTAAATAACTATATGATTTATTTCCCATATATTCCACATCCAATAATCATTCCATCTAGCAGTTCAACGAATGATGTTTTGTCCATAATCATATTCTTGTTTGCAGGATTATATTCCTTGTAATTGATCCATCCACTGCCGCTTTGATGAACGAGATCGGTCCAATCACGGATCCATGGTTTCCCATCAGGGTCTTCATCGTTCCATCGATTCTTACCAGTCAGTTCAAGTCTGACCCCATGAGCCAATACTACTCCTTGCTCGTCATAAACAAAGATATATAAACCCTTGTTTGTCCCTTCTTTGAAATGAAATTTTCCGCTAGGGCTTCTGACCTCATTTAAGAATTTATCTTTACCATTTGCTTTTGCATATACAACAGCTTCCTTTACCAAGACTTTCGCATCATCTTTAGTTGGATCTTCTGCGGCAAACGCATAAAACGAAAGAATACTCAAACCCAAAACCAGTGCTATAGTTGTTTTCATAACAATTCCCTCCGATTAACAGGTTGAAGACACATTAACACCGCCATAGTGCGTAGCAGGTTGAACCACCGCATGCCTATACCCGCTTTCCGCATAGGCTGCACCATTTCCTCCAGGTTGAAGACACTTTCCGTTCCTAACAAATACATCCAGAACGGCGCCTTCCCTTTATCCCCAAGCCGCCTTTCGCCTCAACTATGATCTCGTGTGTCAGCGATCCAAGTATCAGGTCCTCCCAGCTTTCCAGCAAACCAGATCAGCGCCTCCTCCATACTGTTTAAGTCGTCTTTTCCGGATGGGGACGTGACGATGAAAAAAGACTGACGGAATAGTGATAGACATTCATTAAAATTCGATGGGACTTAAGGTAGGATCTCAGATTGTCTGGAGTCCATGTAAAACTTTACCGCGCCCATCAGATAAGAGAGAAACGGAAAAGGGTTGCGCTGCCGCATCTGGCAAGTTTTGGTAACGGTGAGGATTCTTTCGGTGAAGCGCTCTCCGTCGCAGGAGTGTTTGCCGAAGCCGGTTTTGAGGCATTGAACGGCGGTCTGGTCCCCATATCCACCAAGCCGCTTTTGGCTCAACCATAATCTCGTCATGTAAAGTATGCACAATACGGGCATCTACCCCCTCCAGCCCACGAGAAATTTGGCGCAGCGCCAGTTTGAAACCATCAACATGGCTGATTCGCCATTGTTTAGACCGAGCAGCATCAATCAAAGATTCGGGAATGGGGAGGCAAGCACGTTATAATGTTTTTCCATTCATCTTCAGTAGCCATGCCTTGATCTCATACGAAGTTGCGTTCAAGTGAGCACCAAAAAAAGCTGAAAAGCTCGGGGGTTGGGGGGA
>PLSV01000187.1:0-45364 GCA_003165235.1 Syntrophobacteraceae bacterium | reverse complement strand
TCACTTCCCCGCTCTTTTCGATTGCCTCAACTTGAACGCAACTTAGTATAAGTGGGTATTCAGGAATTATGTATGTTTTTTTAAGTGCAGAGCGGAGAACTCCCTGAGCGCAGGAAAATGGCAGGGTTAACAAAAAATTTTCCCGGCCCGGCAGGTATGTGCGGGGAAAGCGCAGATACGATAATGGCAAGGATCGAATTTCCGGGGAGGGAAAGATCATCCCAAAGATGGGGGATAACCGTGTATGGTGATAACAATCGACTGAAGTTGCCTCATACTGATTATCCCAGGGTTCTCCCTTTCCAAAAACTATCCCGTGTCCGACAGGCGCGTCAGTTCATGAAACCAAGAATGAAGCACCGGCAGTCTTCATTAGAACCATTACAATTACTTTATACGTTTCAGTACACCATCCACGCCGGGTAAAGGTATACTTCCACCAACCGGTATACCAACAATGGCGGAAAGATTAGCCTGTTTCAGCGCATCTTGCACCCAACGGTTCAAAGTATCTCCTGTTGTTTCTTCAATGTCTGTTATGATATCTTTATCATCTACACTTACTACCAAGGAACATGCTACAACTTTGTAGGCTATTGGCGTCAATAGTGTACTTGATTGAGAGTCTTTCTTTTCCGCATAGCCATGATTAGGATCTGCATAAACTGTATCACCTGCGCTAACGTTCATTAAAACTTTCCCGTCCATATCGTATAAAATAAGCATCGCTCTACCCTTACCTACTCCAGATAGCCCACTTTTTTTCACGAAAGCTGACAGCGTCGCTACTGCACTTCCATCATTTTTGGCAATAAGTCTTGCATAGGCATTAATTGTAGTCTCTCTTGTTGATTTGCTCTTATTTTCTCTATAAAGCTCAGAATCAGCGGTTGAAGGCTGAGGTAGAGCAAGTACGCCAATAGTCAACAATATTACCAGGCTCATCAACTTAGGCGACTTCATCTTTCCCCTCCTCTTAGATTAAGTATATGCCTGCGCTCAGTGCTTATATTTTAGCAGCAATCGTTCAAAGTGTGAAACCAAATTGGCTCTAAATACCACTTCCCCCAAACTTTCCCGAAACGAGGTGAATCCTGGCGAAACATGACGAATTTTAAAAGACTCAAAACAGCCGGAAAGAGAGACTATGTCGTTGGGAATGTTGGATGTTACGGGGTTTGATGGATCAATCGATTGAGCCGGGTCTCGGCTTCAACTCCCGCCGCCTCCACCATCTCATCTGGAACCATTACTTCCATGCCGGATTCTCAACCGTGTATCTTCCACGAATGCGCGTGTTCGTGCTATGACCGGTCCTGTTAACGGCGCAGGGCGCTGACTATGCTGAAGCAAGTCAAGCCTGGATTATGCCTGAGCAGGCCTGAGAATTATACTGCGTTCATCCCAACCAACTGATTTTATGTCGCAAATTTGTCAGAGGGAGGGGAGGCTGCATGCGCGCGGTTGGTGACAAACAGGGAGGGACCATACGACCGGATTTCGACAAATCCATTAGTATCGATTTTAGGGCGCAAAAATCACCACAGCATTTCATGTCTCTGCGGGCTGCCCTAAACGATGAAAAGGACCATATCAGGGTGGGCTAAGCGGAGCGCAGCCCACCAGGCCTTTTCGAAGCAGATACCGGGTTTCTTCTCATGAGGGAGATCGATCAGCGATTCAACATCCTCAGTGGTGCTGCGTCCTGAAACCGCAAAAACCAGTCCTACCGGCATTTCTCTTGCATGTTCGATTTGGGAAATCGTATGGTTTCTACGGGTTTCGGGGGCGCAACGGAAGTTTTTCGGGCAAAAATCCGATCCCAACATGCAGTTTGGATGCAGAGCGCAGAAGTTGATGCATTATCCCGGCTTAAGATCCTCCGGCGCCACCTTGGAAAAAGGAGGAAAGTCATGAAATTGTCGCGCTTGACGTGTTTGCTGTCACTGGCCTGGGTGCTGATCTTCAGTCAAATAGCTCCGGGGGCGGAGAGTGCACCGTCCTTTGACTGGACGGGGCCTTACGCCGGTGTCCACCTCGGCTACGGCCAGGGCAATGCAGATACCTACGTTAACCCGCTGCCCCTTCCTCGGATCTCCACTGACCAGGCGCCGTCGACACTGAGTCCCGATCCGGGCGGGATCGTTGGTGGTGTGCAACTCGGCTACAACTATCAAATGAGTCGCTTCGTCGCCGGAATCGAGGCCGACTTTTCGGGGTCAGGAATGAGCGGGTCCAAAAGCGTCTCCCCTATCCTTTTAAACAACGGCGCCACTTTCCAGGGTGTCATATCAGCACATGAGAATACCAACTGGTACGGAACACTGCGGCCGCGGTTGGGCTACACTGTGCAGCCCACCGTGCTCGTCTATGCGACTGGAGGTCTTGCCTACGGCGATGTGTCCTACTCGGCGAATACTAACTTTGGGCAGGGGTATAATAGCTACCCCGCATCCCTTAGCGCTGCAAAGGTGGGCTGGGCCTTGGGCGGAGGCGTCGAATACGCAGTTTCGAAGCGTTGGACCGTCAAGGTTGAGTATCTGTATATGGACCTCGGAAGCGAGTCCGTCACTGCCGGTCCGATTTCACCGAACCCGCCGAACACGGAAGGGTACAAATGGAATACAACGGCCAACATCTTCAGCATCGGCGTTAACTACAAGTTCTAAGAATATTCGAAGAGCGGTTCATGCGGTATGTGGATTTTGAAACGTACGGTTCTTGTTCTTTTCAATTCAACCATCTCAATTTACCCGGGGAAGGGAAGACCATGAGAAGGGGATTGATGGTAGGGGTGTTGTTCCTGTTCGCATTGCTGGTTGCCGCTGACCGAACGGCTCTGGCAGGCTACAGGATTATTCACGAATTCGACGGGACCGATGGATCGGCGCCGTACGGCCACCTGATCTCGGTAGACGGCAGGCTCTATGGGATGACTGCCGGTGATGCCATCGACAATATGGGAATGATTTTCTCGCTTGCCTCCGATGGCTCCGGCTTCACCCTGCTTCACCATTTTGCCGGCCAACCCGGTGATGGCGCATGGCCCCATGGGAGTCTGTTTTACCAGGGCGGCGCTCTGTACGGAATAACATGGGCAGGGGGATGCAGCCAAACCAACTGCGTAAACCTGGATAACAACGGCTGTGGCGCCCTGTTGTCGCTCCAAACCGATGGAAGTAATTATAATGAGTTCTGGGAATTCAGTTGCGGCGGAGATAGCGGAGCAGACCTCTACGCGGCGCTTCCCTGCGCCCATTTTGTTTCCGACGGGACACAACTGTACGGCACAGCGTCGCTGGGTGGTAGTGCATCCGACTATGGAGCGGTGTTTGCCGTTCGACCGGACGGAACCGGTTTGTCTATCCTGCACAGCTTCAGCGGGAGTGATGGGGCGCAGCCCGAAGGCGGCCTGGCCTTGGAGAACGGCATTCTCTACGGCGCCACTTCCTGGGGCGGCGATAATAATCGTGGAACGGTGTTTTCGATTGAGACTAACGGATCGAACTTCAAAGTCCTGCACCATTTCGGCGCTTTGGACGGGACAAACTCCTTCGCCACGCCGATCCTGGCCAATAACCGGATCTTCGGGGTCACAACCTTTGGGGGCGCCTACAACGAGGGGGTGATCTTCTCCATGCGGCCCGGTGGCGCAGATTACCAGATTTTGCACAGTTTCACTAAAAAGGATAGTGGTCCCTTCGAAGGCGTGATTCTGGTGGGAAATAAGCTCTACGGCGCCACGACCGGCAATGGAGGACCTAACAACACCTTCGGAGTGATCTACTCCATCGGACTCGACGGATCGCAATACACGGTGTTGCACCGTTTTGACGGCACTGACGGGTCCTGGGTCGACGGGCGACTGCTCCTGCTGGGGAATACTCTTTTCGGTCTGGCCTCCCACGGTGGGAAATACGGCAATGGTGTGCTTTTCGCCTATGACCTGCCGGTGCCCACGATACCCCCACACGCACAACGGTAATAACTCCCCGGGGGATGGCCGTATTGATCCTGCTTGCGGGATTCGGTAAACCGACTGGACAAAAGGAATCATCTCATCTATCCTTTGACGGTGACGACATAATATTGACACGACACAGACCGTCAGATTTTTTCATGCAGGAACAGGCGGCTTGAGTTGTGCAAGAGAACGAATCAAATTGAATTGCTGGACGAGGATTTGGCCCTTGCGTAGCAAGACATTACACATAAATACTGTGAAGAGGGACAAATGCTGATTTACCAAGAAATTGTCTTACGGTTATTTTTGTCGGAATTGTTGGGCAGCATCATAGGCATAGAGCGAGAACGTCTGGATTGGGTTGCCGGATTGCGCACTCACATGCTGGCGCCAGTTGGCGCTACAATGTTCATGCTTGTTTCTACTTTTGGATTTAGGGATGTTTTAACAGGTCATCCTAATATTGTTCTTTACCCATCACGAGTCGCTGCTCAAGTCGTTAGTGGAATTGGTTTTCTTGGGGCTGGGACAATCATTTTTCGAAGGGAAATTATTCGAGGGCTAACCACTGCTGCAAGCCTTTGGTCCGTAGCCGCAATCGGTTTGTAAGTTGGAGGAGGGCAGTATGTTGCAGCTACATGCGCAACCGGGGTTGTTCTAATTATTCTCGTTGGCATAAAACCGATAGAGAGGCGTTTGTTCGCCAATAAGCGATTCCGATGTATTACACTACTGCTTGATCATAATTCAATATCTTTGCAAAGCATTGAGTCGGCCATTGAACAAGTTGACCTTCACATGCTCCACATTGTGATTCAACCGAGTGACATGATCGAAAAGGAACAGGTTCAGGTAACTCTAAGCAGAGCAAACAATGAACATATCATTCAATTAATTGAAAAGTTACGTGGAATATCCGGAATAATTGAAATCAGTCATGATATCTCTGCCGCCTAACAATGCGTTCAAGCTTACGGAAATAACCATCCATGTATCGTTACAGACTCATTTGGAATCGATCTGTCACATTAACGGCTCGTTAGGATGCCAATGGAACAGACACAAAGCAATCCACTTCCCATCGAGACACGGTCACTCGATCCACTCCAAGCAACCGAGAAAACTCATTTATCTTCAGTCAGAATAATGATTCCTGTCCGGTTCGAGGCGAAGTTTGATGGCTTCTTAAATTATCTATATAAAATATCGTTAAAAATCCAGTCTCAGCGGCTTGACATTTCTTTGCAAAAGGATTTGCCATGCTCAGCGGAACTTCTGTTAGAATGAAGCAGTTTGAGCCAGGCCTCCCGCGAACGCCCCGTCTCTGGTCATGGACAGTGATCATAGACAGGTCAGGAATGGAGAGCGTAGAGAATGGCGGCGGCCTGCCTGCCCGCTACGCGCCCGCACGGCGCAGAGTGGTTATTTTTTTCGGCAGGGTGCTTATATAAGTTTATCATACGCGGATAAATGAGCTTAACAGGGGACGTGCAATGAGCCACATTTTAGTGATAGATGACGACACCGAGTTATGTGAATTGTTGGCCGATTATCTCAAACCTGAAGGATTCGAGATCACCTCGGTATACGACGGCGAGCAGGGATTGCGGCTGGCCGTCTCCGAAGCGGGCAAATACGACCTGATCGTGCTCGATGTAATGCTTCCCGGTATGAGTGGTTTTGAGGTCCTGCAGCACCTGCGTTCGCAATCCGATACACCGGTCCTTATGTTGACGGCCCGTGATGAAGAAGTCCTTCGCATCATGGGGCTTGAAATGGGTGCGGACGACTACCTGCCCAAGCCGTTCAATCCCCGCGAGCTTATTGCCCGCGCCCGAGCCATTCTCCGCCGGACCAAAGACCGGCACAACCAACACGCTGCCCTTTCCATGCCCGAAAAGATCTCTGTGGGCGATATCGAGCTGGATACCGGGACCCGTGTTGTGAACCGCAGCGGCGAGCAGATCGAGTTGACCTCCGTTGAGTTCGGTTTTCTGGAGATGCTGCTCAGGGCGGCCGGTCACGTGGTGACGCGCGACCAACTGGCTGAGGGCGTACTGGGCCGTGCTCTGACCCCTTACGACCGCAGTGTGGATGTACATCTAAGCAGCCTTCGGAAGAAACTCGGACATAAATTAGGCGAAATCGAGCGGATCAAGACAGTGCGAGGGGCCGGATATATTTATGTGAACCCGGCTCAGCCGGACAAAGACAAGATTTTGCAACAGTGATCCGGCCGATGCGGCGGGGAAATTTCAATGCGAAGCCTTTTTGTAAAAATCTTCCTCTGGTTCTGGGTGGCAATGGCGCTGATTAGCTTTGCCTCTTTTTTGTCGGCCGTGGCTACAGAGTCACATTCATTTTTCGCCATGCCCTGGCTGAGATTTTTTGTGCGCCCGCCTATCGAGGGGCATCTGAAGATGCAATCCGGGTCGTTTTCGGGTCACTGGATGAGCGTTGCGGGAAATTCCCTCAGACTCGCAGGCCAGACGGCAATTGGGATATACGAACGTGATGGGAAAACGACCCTTTTGGATTTCTTCAATGAACTGGAAAGAGCCGTTCACATCCGTTTTTATCTGTTCGACGAGCAAAACGTGCAGCTAACCGGATGGCCGATTCCCGAAGAGGTCAGGGAATTATCTTTGCGTCACCTGCACGACGGTTTGGATTACAAGCGATCCGACGAGTCGATTCTTACGGTTCAACAACTCATTGATCCGAGCGGCAAGCAATACACACTGATCGCCAGACTCCCCGCCCGCCATTTTCTCACGCGTGATTACAGCTTACTGGCAATGAACCTGCTCATCATCCTTATTACGGCCGGAGGGGTATGTTACTGGCTTGCACGCTATATTTGCATGCCGATCGGCAAACTTGGGGCGGCGGCAAGGCACTTGGCCGACGGAGATCTCAAAGTTCGCGTTGGCGCTGTTTTGGGCAGGCGGCGTGATGAAATTACCGAACTTGGGAGAGATTTCGACCTGATGGCCGAGCGTATCGAATCTTTGATTGGCTCGCAGAAACGTCTCCTACGAGATATCTCGCACGAGTTCCGTTCGCCGCTTACACGGTTGACCCTCGCCCTGGAAATCGCGCGCCGTCGCGACGGTCAGGATGCAATCAACGCGCTGGATCGAATCGAACTGGAAGCTGGGAGGCTTAATGCACTTATAGGCAAATTGCTCATGCTGGCCCGTCTCGAGAGCGGTGCAGAGGAAATAGACAGAGCGCTCGTCAATATGGCTGAGTTAATAGAGGAATTGGTGACCGACGCCGACTTCGAGGCTCGAGGACGTAATTGTAAGGTTCGATTTGTCTCACCTGAGAATTGTTTCGTGCCGGGAACCAGGGAATTGTTGCGCAGCGCAATCGAAAACGTCCTGAGGAATGCCGTCCGGCACACGGCGGAAGACACTGAAGTAATGGTCACACTGAGCTGCAGAACGGAGGGAAAGTCTTTGCGCGCGGTGATCGAGGTGCGCGACAAGGGGCCTGGGGTCCCTGAAGAGTCACTGGCCGATCTCTTTTGCCCCTTTTACCGGGTGGGGGACGCCCGTGACAGGAAGCAGGGGGGAACAGGTCTGGGGCTGGCTATCACAGAGCGTGCAGCCAAACTTCATGGCGGTCAGGTGCGGGCAGCCAACGTCCCTGGCGGGGGGCTCAGCGTTACGATCGATCTTCCGGCAAAAAGGGAAGAGGGCCACCCATAGAGACCACTTGGGCCGGCCCCGATCGAGTAGAACTGGAAGGCTCCCCTGGATCTTCGGTAACGATTAAAGGGGTTTTTCGGATGAATTCCGGTTAGTCATCTTTCATGTGTTTCTTCTCGCGCCGAGCTTTCCCTGACTCACGCAACTCTTGAGCTTTAGTGCGCTGCTCAGGAGTCAGGACCGCAAATATTTTGGATTTCATGCTCTCTTTCGCCACAATCAGCTCAACTATCGTATCTGCCTGTCCCTTGGCGATGGACCGAACTTTCGTCTCATCAAACGGCCCACTCTTTCGCAGAGCGATGAGCTGATCGCGCCCAGCCTTGAGTTGTTGGACCAGTGGTTTCATTTTTGCGCGCTCTTCGGAAATGATTGTATGGATTTGGGTTTTTTGCTCATAAGTCAGATGCAGCTTTTTCCAGAGATGGCGATGCCCTTTATGATGCTTGCAATGCATCCCGCAATGCCCTTCAGCCGCAGGCTCGTCTTTTGGACCGGTCTTGCCGGCGTCCGCAACGGCGGGAGCGGCCGAGCCCTGGGCCCCGACAGCGATAGAGTTGAAGAACAACCACGACCCGGTCATCCATACTACCGCCACCAAAGTTACGGCAAATCCCGCCAATAGTTTTTTCATATGATATCTCCCCATGATTTGATGATAATTGATGATGAGTAAATACAAAAAGTCACCATGAAGATCGAGTTAATATTAGTTAATGCAGGTAAAGTTTTGTAAAGGAATATCCGGGCGGACCTTAAAGCTTATTTTCCCTTATCGGCGGCGCTTTGTTTATTTATAGGATTGCTGCGGAAGGAAGGTCTTCATTCTTTGCGGGGCGGGAAAAAAGAGCTTGAATTATGTTGTTGACAAATTAACCCAGTTCTTTTAGCATATTGGCTATTCCTGAAAAAGCCAAACCCGGCGTGAGCCGGGGGCGGAAAGCCAACGGGTCTCTCAAGAGACGGCCGGGTTGCCTGGAAGTTTGTAATAGGGCCTTTGGATTTTTATCGAACGACCTGTTGGATCAGGATGTAAGATGCCCGAGCCAGTTCAATTCGCCAGAATTGCCCAGGCTTATTCAACCAGCGCCAACACCTGTTTAAGACCGCGAAGCCTGTCGGATAATTCGTTCAAGGATACGGTGCAGATCTCCAGGGAGGCGCAGGAGAAATCCAGAGAATTTTGGTTTAACATCAAAGGGGAATCTTCTTCAGAAAACCCTTGCCCGCAAACCCAAGCGGGAAATGACAATGAAGTCCTCAATCTGTCCGCAAACGCAACAATGGACCAGATACGCAAAGCCTACCTCGCCGCCATAAAGCAGTATCACCCCGATAACTTTGCCGGCTCTCCCCCGGAATTTCGACAACTCGCGGAAGAAAAGAGTAAACAGATTAACCTCGCCTACAAGAAATTGACAGGCGCCTAATGCCTGGACGGCCCCGTGCAATAAGCCCCTAGTTGCAGCAATCAACCGCATTCAAAACTTTTTGAAAGAGCAGGTTTTTTTTCTTCAGTTCAGGCTCAATTTTACCGATTGTAATTGAGCATAGGCTCATTTTGGAAACATTTGCGGATCGAGGCCGTCAACAAGGCGGTGGGACCGGCGACCCTGCGCAACTAAACCACCCCAAAGGAGAACACAGTGTCTTCAGTGTCTTCTACAGCGTCTTCATCGTCCACATTGAATGAGTTGGGCTTTACCGGCATGGGGACCAGCATCGACTGGCAGAGCATGCTGACCCAGTTGCAAGCGCTTTCAGAAAAGAGTCTGACTCCCTACAATAATCAAATAACAACCTGCAACGACAAGGTCTCCGCCTGGCAAACCTTCGACAGTGACCTGAGCGCACTCCAAACCGCCTCAAATGCTCTGACGACAAGCGGCGCCGGCCTGAACCTTTACAGCGCCACGGTGGCTTCCTCTTCAAGTGTGAGCGCCTCAACGCTTCTGTCCGCCTCCGCCTCCTCTTCGGCCAGCAACGGCAGCTACCAGGTAGTTATCTCCAATACGGCGCAAGCGGAGCAACTCGCCTCGGGATCGTTTTCCTCAAATAATACTGCGCTCAACATGACAGGGACAATCCTGGTAAACGGTCACGCCGTTCACATCGCTGCAACCGATACGCTTCAGAATTTAGCGTCTAACGTCAACAATGCAAATACCGGCGCTCAAGCTTCGGGCGTATCGGCTGCAATAATGCAGACCTCTGCGACCAGCTACCGGTTGGTGCTCAGCAGTGATAATACAGGAACCACCGGCATCAGCCTGCTGAATGGCTCTTCTTCGGATACGCTCGGCGGCCTTGGATTCAACACAACTGAAACAAGCATCAAGAACCCCATAACCGGAGGAGGGGCTCAAAGCGATGCTTTTTCGAGCGCTTCCACCGCGGTCGAAGCCATGCTCGGAAATGAAAACAATGACCTTTCCGGGACTGTAACCATAGGCGGCAACACCGCCACTATCGACTTGAGCGACACCCTGCAGCAAATACAACAGACGCTGGTCAAAGCCGGCATTTCCGCTTCCATTGTCACGTCGACCAAGGGATCTCAGACGACCTACGGCCTTGCGATCGCCGGCATGGCCAACGGTAACTATACTGACCAAAACAACGTGATGCAAGCCCTTGGCCTGATCCAGGGAAACGGGGTCGATGAGCGCGAAGTTACCGGAACTGCCGCCAATACAACGACAACGAACGGTAGTTCGTCGCCAATTACTGCCGATACGCTCATCACGAGCATTGATGGATACAACTACACGTCCGGAGACAAGATCACCATTTCCGGAACGGCTCACGACGGGACTGCAGTGGCGGCTACCGATTTCGCCATAACCCCGACCACGACGGTCGGGGACCTCCTTAACCAGATTGGGAGCAACTTTGGCGACGTCACGGCTTCGGTCACTTCAGACGGGAGAATCCAGGTCATCGACAATGCAACCGGCTCCAGCGATCTCTCCGTTAATCTGACGCCTTCCATTGGAGATACCGGTTCAGAACTGAGTTTTGGATCTTTCGGCCAAGTCCTGCAGCAGGGCGCCAACGCCGCCTTTACGGTAGACGGCATGAACATGACAAGCTCGACCAATACTGTTACAAGCGCAATCCAGGGGGTTACGTTCAATCTGCTCGGATCGGACCCGAAAACGACCTTGACGGTCAAGGTCAGCCCCGATACGCAGGGAATCGAAAACAACATCAACACCTGGATCAACGCCTATAACACCGTCATTTCATACGTCAACACCCAGAATACCTACAATTCCACTTCAAATACAACAGGCGGGCCGCTTTTCGGCGACACCACCCTGGACATGATAAAATCACAGCTTCAATCCACTCTAATGACCAAGGTCGGCACAGGGAGTCTGGACTATCTCGCCGATATCGGAATAACAGCAGGCAGCAACGGTCAGCTCAGTCTTAATACGACCACATTCGAGCAGGCGCTCTCAAGCAACTTCTCAGGCGTGGTTAATCTTCTTTCGGATTCCGGCGTTTCCAGCAACAGCCAGTTTCAATATGTCTACAATACCAGCGCCACCCAATCGGGTACGTATAACATCGATATCAGCACGCCTGCGGGCACAGGTCAAAACGTAGCAGGGCAGATTGACGGTTACGACGCCAGCGGCCTGGGAAATGTCCTGACGCTTAATAACACCGCGAGCAACGCCAACGGCCTTGAAGTCAGCTACACCGGGACCACGGCGCCGGCAAGCGCGACCATTACGGTAACCCGAGGAATCGCGAGTCTCATCAATGGCCTCGTGAGTGGATTTACCGCCGCAAACGGGACGGTTGCCGCCCAGACAACCGGACTGCAGAACAGCATCACCGGGCTCAATCAGCAAGTGAGCAACATGCAGGCGAATATCAACCAGCAGATGGCGAATATGCAAACGGAGTTTGAGAACATGGACGTCGCTGTGGCCCAGATGGACGAGATGCAAAGTTACCTGACCGTTCAACTGGCCAATTTATAATTTACGGCGGCAACAACCTCGTATGATAGACTGATATAGCACCCTACCGAGAAAAAATTACCACTCTGCGTCGTGCGAACGCGTAGCGGGCAGGCCGACCGCCGCTATTCTCGACGCTCTCCCTTCCTGACCTGTCTATGATCACTGTCCATGACCAGAGACGGGGCGTTCGCGGAAGGCCTGGCGGCAGGTGGATATGATTTCAAATCGTCAGGTGTGTTCAGGGGTTGTCATCTTTGCGGCTAACCATCAAGACCTGCAACTGCTGGGTTATATCACTAACCACTCCAGCCCAGTCGCCAGGTTTATTTTGGCGAAAAAGCCGCACGGTGGGATACCAGGGGGAGTCGCTGCGCTCCAGAAGCCAGCGCCACTCGCCGGAATGTCTTAGCATAATCCAGACAGGCTTTCCCAGTGCTCCCGCGAGGTGAGCAACAGCCGAATCGACGGCGATCACCATGTCAAGGTTTTCAATCAGGGCAGCCGTGTCTGCGAAATCCGACAGATTTTCACCCAAAGAAGTAATCCTGGGCATGGACTCGAGCACCCTCCTGTCGTGATCGGGAATTTCTTTTTGCAGGCTTATGATCTCTACGTCAAGGCGTGTCAGGGGCTCAAGGACTTCCAATCCCACGTCGCGTGTATGGTTAACGGGTTCGTGCCTGCGGCCGGCCCAGACAAGACCAATCCTCAGCCTGGCGCGAGGTCCAAGCTGATTGCGCCAGTTTTCAACCCGATCGGCTTTTGCGCTCAAATATGGGACATCTGACGGAATTGATTCCAGAGTAGCGCCAAACGCCAGGGGCAGGCTCATCAACGGACAATTGAAATTGTGGGGAGGCAATGCGTCTCCGAAGGTGATAATCGATATGGGGCAATCGAGCGTCTGAGCCAGCGACCGCAATGGGGGGGGCACACGAAGAATCGTCAGCCCTGCAGTTCGCGCCACCATCGGCACATAGCGCAAAAACTGAATAGTGTCTCCAAATCCTTGCTCAGCCCAGAGCAGAATAGTTTTGCCGGCCAGACTCTCTTCCCCAAGCCATAAGGGCTCGGATGATTTCAATTTGGCGGATTTTAGCAGAGGGTATTCCCACCTGGATTCATAGTCTCGAAATCCCCTTTTGAAGTCCCCCACGGCCAACCTGCAATGACTTTGCTCCATCTTTGCTTCAGCAAAGCCGGGTTTGTACGCCAATGCCCGATCATAGCTTTCCAGGGCTTCATCCATGCGGGCAACCTGTTGCAGGACATTGGCCCGGTTAAATAATAAGGACGCATTGCGCGGCGCCAGTTCCAGGGCGCGATTATAACTCTCAAGAGCGTCTTCGGGTCTATTAAGGCACAAAAACGAATTTCCACGCTTGTTCAAAATGTCTACAACATTGCTTACGTACATTTCCAACGCCAGGTTATAGGCATACACAGCATGGTCATAACGGTGCAGGCGCTGCAGAATGTCGCCTCGCTTGAGAAGCGCTTCTGCATTCGCCCGGTTCTCTGCGAGAATCCGGTCATAGTTTGTCAGGGCATGCCTTAAACAGTCATCGCGCAACTCGCGCACCTGGGAGTTACTAATATGTTTCAAAAAAAGATCGAAACATTCGATCGATTCTTCATATCGGGCTAATTCGAACAGGACAATTCCTTTTTCCACGAGCACCGGGAAAAATTTGGGATCGATGCTGATTGCTTCTTCGAGGCTCCTCAGAGCTTCTTCATGACGCTTCTCCCGGCGAAGAGAAGCGCTCCCGGCTATCAGGTCCATTATTCTTTGAGCCTGCGGATGATTCGGCATTGCTTTTATTGTATTCTCCATGGCCGTTTTCTTCAGGGTTTGTATAAAGTGAGCATTCTAAACCGAAATTCTCTTCTTTCAAGATTCGAGCCGGTCTGACGGAAACTATCCCGCCCGGCCTCTTTTTGTCGAGCCTGCGGCCGATTCTCCGTGGCGGAATTCTACAAATTCAGCAACAATGCAGCGTAACTCTTATGGATAATTCGCGCATAATTCAGAATTCTACCTCCTGGCTTTTCCTGAAACGTGTTCGATATCTAATCTTATGACTGCTGTCTTGTGAAGGGAACTAAGGGCATATGCCTTCCCTTTCTCAAAGTGCTCGCTGGTGCTGTATTTTTCAACAAAAAGAATCAGCGCTTTTAACTTTTCTTCCTGGTCCACTTCGTATGCTTCTCCGAACACAATAGCGCTTTCATATCTCATGCTGAACTGGTCCACCAGGGGAACGGCCTCTCCAACAACACAAAAGCTCACCCTGTTATCATTACGGATACTAGTGATTTTCCGGCCTTCGAGAGCACAATGCAGGTATATGTTATTACCGGTGTAAACATAGCTCAGTGGCGTACCGTAGGCATAATCGTTTGCTCCATTCATTGACAGAACGCCATAAGTTCCCTTGGCCAGGATCTTTTCTGTTTCCGTTAGATTCAGCTCCCGATCCTTTCGTCTCATCACATCAAACATATGCGTTTTCCCTTTCAGTCCAAATCGAGGCTATGGAGCCCACGGACGGGCTTCGCTTTTGGCGTTGCCTGCGCAGGCTTGCCTGTGGCAAAAGGATATCAGAGCATCCCGGGGGCGGTCAAGCGGCGCCTCGAAACAATAAGGCGACGGGATGCGTGGGGCCATGCCTAGGCGTGCGTTATTTCCTTGACATTGCGGACTGCACTGGGTCAAAATTGATTGCGATAAGCTGTGGGTGTCCCGGAAAGGGGCATAAGGGAAAACGGTGCAAAACCGTTGCGGACCCGCCGCTGTGATCGGGGACGAAAGCCGCCGGCGCGCCACTGTCCTATGGGGTGGGAAGGCTCGGCGAGTAGGGTGATCCGAGAGCCAGAAGACCAGCCCATAGCTTCATAGCTGCACGTGCTCCCGCGGATTGGAGCCCGAGTTGGATAAGCCGAGGATGAAAACGGTTTCCCGGACCTGAGGATTACGGTCCGTTTTTTTTTGCCGGAACCGGGCTCCTCCAATAACAGACAGCGTGAATACGGATGGAGATTGGGAGAGTGGCATGGCAAAGGGTGAGACTTTTGAAGAAGGACAGAAAGCAGCCGCGCTTGACGAGGCTATAATACTTCTGGGTCATGGAAGCCGAGTGCCGGAGGCAGGCAAGGATATGGAGAGGGTCGCCGCTCGTCTTCGACACAAGTACGGTTATCCGATCGTCGAAGTGTGTTTCATGTCAAGGCTTGGACCCCACTTTCCGGAGGTCTTTGAAAAATGCGTCAACCTTGGAGCGGCGAAGGTGCTGGTGATTCCCTATTTTTTGCATTCTGGGCTGCATCTGATTCTCGACGTGCCTGCAATGCTTCAAGAGCAGGCGCAAAGGTTTCCCGGTGTTAGTGTTCAAATGGGACGCGGGTTCGGATTCGATGAGCTGCTGGTTGACCTGATTCAAACAAGGATCAAGGAGACGAGGGGTTTCAGGGACGTAAGGCAAATGGTGCTGCCCCCAAAAGAAATGTACCCTGTCCCGTCAGGGCAGTGCGAGTTCGTTCCCATGCCTCCGGATGAGGCTGCGAAATATCGCACATAGGCAAATCGGATTTATCGGACTCCGATTCAAGACCTGCCGGCCTGCATTCCATCCGGATCGAGAGTGCGCTGTTCAAAATCGTCACTGAATTTACGGATCAGCGGAGGCAGCCATGAAAGCCAGGCGCCGCTCCATCACAGCAATTCTTGCATTCACGTCATTGCTCGTGCTCCCGGACGTTCCAGCCTTCGCGATGCACATCTCCGAGGGAATTCTGCCGGCGCAATGGGCAATTTTGTGGTTTGCGGCGTCTGCGCCGTTTCTCTTTCTAGGGCTGCGTGAATTGCACTTGCGCGGCCGGCGGAATTTACACCTCAAGCCTATGGTTGGACTGGTAGGGGCGGCTGTGTTCATAATATCCTGTATGCCGATTCCTGTCCCTGCTGCGGGTTCCTGTTCTCATCCCTGCGGAACGGGTATTGCCGCCATTTTCATCGGCCCGCTGCTCACGGTTGTCGTGGCCAGCGTTGCGCTGGTGCTGCAGGCCCTGTTTCTGGCGCATGGCGGGCTTACCACACTGGGCGCGAATCTTGCCTCAATGGGGGTCGCCGGCGCCTTGGCAGGCTACGGCTCATTTATTTTGGTCAGACGGCTGTCGGGCAGATGGTGGATTGCGGCTTTCATTGCAGGCATTCTATCGGATTGGGCCACATATACGGTCACTTCTTTTCAGCTTGCCGCCGCTCTCCACGGTGATGCTCCACTGGGTAAATTTTTTTTGACCGTGCTTCTTGCGTTCGTGCCTACCCAGGTCCCGCTGGGAATTGTCGAGGGATTCATGTGTGTAGGGGCTTACAGGTTCATACTGACACGCAGACCCGAATTGCTGAAAATCTTTGCGGTTTAGGCGCCTCTATGAAAATCGCTATTGCAGGGGGCATTATCTTTTTGCTGGCCCTGGGCATGTATATCGGCCTGCGGATTTCTGACTGCAAATGGGCCGGCGTCGATGAGTCGGTAGTAGAGAAATTCGCTATAGAGGCAAACCGCCCTCCGCAGGCGCCTCTAATAAATATCGAACGCGGAGACTTGCCCCTCTTGCTGTTTCTTTTAGCGGGAGCAGCGGGCGGTTTCATGGCTGGTTATCATTTTCGGAGTTTATTTCCTCCAAAGGATAAAGGTTAACGCCTTGCAGCCGTCTTTTGAGCTTTTCTCGGATATATTCGCCTATCGGGACAACATTCTGACCCGTGTTGATCCCCGCGTAAAGCTCGTGCTTGCCCTTCTGGCGATCATCGGCGTTATAGTATCCAAGCGCCCCGTGTTTCCGCTCGCAGTTCTTGCAGCCGGCCTGGGGGGAATGCTGGCGATCCGAATGCCCGCCAGGCTGATTTTGGTCAGACTTGCGGCCCCTTTGGGAATTGTTCTGGTTGTAATCCTGCTGCAGTCGCTTCTCGTTGGTTCCACCCTTCTTTTCAGCACCTCCCTGTTTGGGTGGAAGATAGCAGTGATGCTGGAGGGCGCCCTGCACGGCGCTTTGCTTGGGACTCGAGTTCTGGGAGCAGTCAGCGTACTGCTGCTTTTGAGCTCCACCGCCAGGGCGCATCAGATCTTTCAAGCCCTGCGCTGGTTCGGTGTCCCAAAAGGCTGGGTGGAGGTGGCCATGCTCATGTACCGCTATATTTTTATGCTCATGGATCAGGCTGCCGACGTCATGGACGCCCAAAAAGTGCGGCTCGGGTATTCCAGCCTCAGGCGTTCTTTATCGTCTACAGGCGTATTGGCGGGAACAGTGATGAAAGTTGCAATGGACCAGGGAATCCGCACTTATGAGGCCATGGAGCTTAGAGGGTACAAAGGCTACATGCCTTTTGGCGCTCTGCCGCGCATTTCCTCGAAAGATCTCTGGATTTTGTGCCTGACCTCGGGAGCGATAGTGGTTGCATACATCCGGCTGGAGTGGGGCGCCTTATGAAAGAAGTTCCTATGGCCGTTGAGGCTTCAGGTGTATGCTTCACCTATCAGGAAGGAACGCAGGCGCTTACGGAAGTGGACTTTCGAGTCAGAGTGGGCGAGTTTGTGGCAATGCTTGCCTCGAACGGCTCAGGGAAGACCACTCTCATAAAGGTGCTTGTCGGCCTTTTAAAGCCACAGAAAGGACAGGTTCGCATTGCCGGACACGAGCTCTGCGGCACTCCGCCCAGGGAACTCTACCAGAGAATTGGGCTGGTTTTTCAGAATCCAAACGATCAGCTTTTCGCAGCCACGGTTGAGGAAGATGTGGCTTTCGGCCCAAGAAACCTGGACCTACCCGATCCGGAGGTCGAGCGGCGGGTTTCCGAGGCGCTTGAATCAGTGGCGGCCAGTGATTTGCGGCATCGAGCCATCCATCACTTGAGCTTTGGAGAGCAAAAGCGTGTCGCCATGGCCGGGGTGCTTGCCATGAAGCCGGCGATTTTGATCCTCGATGAACCCACCTCCGGGTTGGACCCTGCTGGGGAAGAAACGATGATGCGTCTCCTGAACAGGCTCAACCGCCAGCAGGGGATTACAGTAATTCTCGCAACCCACCTCGTAGACATGCTGCCTCTTTTTGCAGATCGCATCTATGTGCTGAACAGGGGACGGGTCCTAAGCCATGGACCGGCGGAAAAGGTGTTTGGCGATTATGATATGCTGGATAGAGCCGGGCTGCGTTTGCCCTATATCTCCACGCTGCTGCACGAGATGAAACGCTATGATGGAGTGCCGATCAACGGTCTGCCGCTGACAGTGGGCGAGGCGCGCAAGCGCCTCATGGAACTGATACCCGAAGAGCTTATCGTCAAACGTATCGAACGGATATAAAAGAAGATTTTTTTGCCGACCGGGAAGAAATCGCAATGAAATTCGGAGTGCTTTATGGAATAGGAGTTGGACCCGGCGACCCTGACTTGATGACCTTGAAAGGGGCGAGAGTTCTTGAAGGGTGCAGGCATGTTTTCGTTCCAAAGGCGCGGAGCGAGAACGGGAGCATCGCTCTTGCCATTGCCGGCCGGCGCCTGAGAGCGGATTCCCGGATTTACGAACTGGTTTTCCCTATGAGCGCCGACAGCGGGGAGCTATCGCGGCGCTGGGCGGAAGCAGCCCGGAGTGTTTCGGATGTGGTCAGCACGGGCGAGGATGCCTGCTTCCTGACTCTTGGCGATCCACTGCTTTATTCCACCTACATATATCTCGTCAGAGCTTTGCGCGAACAACTTCCCGGACTCGAGGTGGTCACAGTTCCAGGAATCACGGCCTTCAGCGCTGCGGCCGCTTTGGCTGAATTTCCCATAGGTGAAGGCAAACAAATGGTGGTCATTATCCCTGTTTCCGATGACCTCGATGTAATCGGAAAGGCGCTTACCGAGGCAGGGACGGTAATCCTTATGAAGGTCGGCAGGCGACTCGACAAGGTCCTTGATTTCATCGAGCAGGCCGGTTTTCTGGACCGCGCGGTATATGTGGCGCGAGCGGGTCTCGAGGGCCAGCAGGTCGAGGTCGACCTGCGCAAACTGCGGCGGCAAAAGCAGGAAGCAGATTACCTATCCATCCTGCTTGTGCATACAGGGGTTTAAAATTCAACGGATCAGGCCATAGCAGCCATGTCGCCTGCTATCGTTCGCTTGACAATATGCACAGATTCTTTTATAAGGCGCGTTTAGAAGGCATCCCGCGAACGCCCCGTCTCGCGGAGCGTCGAGAATGGCGGCGAGGTGCTTTCCGGGCTATGCATCACTCGTCGCATAGTGTTGTTAACAAGTGTCTCATACGAGGTTTGGCATCCGAGTGTTGGCCCCTCCAGGCCATAAAAGGGAAACCCGGTGAAATTCCGGTACGGACCCGCCGCTGTAATCGGGGACGAACGCCGCACGAGACCACTGTCCTTTGCCAATTGGACGGGAAGGCGCGGCCTGTAGGACGATCCGAGAGTCAGAAGACCTAACATTCGGAGTACACCTGGGGAGATGGTAAATCCTCACGGCGCGAGGTATTGTGCGCTTGAGGATTTTTTTTTGTCCCTTGCGCGAAACAAAACGTTCCCGGGCATCCATGACTGGAGATGCGGGGATAAAGCTGGGAGACAAACCATGGCTACGCAAGTCGAACATGCAACAAAAGGAATTCTTACCGATGTTATGCGGGAGGTCGCATCCCAGGAAGGACTGGAGCAGGAATTAGTTCTCCAGAGGATCGCCGAAGGCCAGATTGTGGCGCCTCTCAATACGAACCGTCCCGCCCGAATCGTGGGCATCGGAATGGGACTTCGCTCAAAAGTCAATGCCAGCATCGGCACATCGACGGACATCGTGGATATCGAGGCCGAGGTTCGAAAAGCCCGGGCTGCTGAGGCTGCCGGGGCCGACACGCTCATGGAGCTTTCCGTTGGGGGCGACCTCGATAAGGTTCGCCGAGAGGTCCTGGCGGCAGTTTCTCTTCCGGTAGGAAACGTGCCACTTTACCAGGCCTTTTGTGAGGCCACACGCCGTTACGGAGACCCAAACAAGCTCGATGAAGAACTGCTTTTCGATCTCATCGAGAAACAGTGCGCAGACGGGATCTCCTTTATGGCGATCCACTGCGGGATCAATCTTTACACAATCGAACGACTCGAGCGGCAGGGATACCGATATGGAGGACTGGTGAGCAAGGGCGGCACCTCCATGGTGGCCTGGATGCGGAAGAACAAACGGGAAAACCCTCTTTACGCCAAGTTCGACCGTGTGGTGGAGATTCTAAAGAAATACGACGTCGTCCTCTCCCTTGGCAACGGGTTGAGATCGGGAGCGATTTGGGATTCCTTCGACCGCGCCATGGTCCAGGAGCTTCTCATCAACTGCGAACTGGCTGAAATCGGCCGTAAAATGGGCTGTCAAATGATGGTGGAAGGTCCGGGACACGTACCGATTGACGAAATCGAAGCAAACATCATTCTGCAAAAGAGAATGAGCAACAACGCCCCCTACTACATGCTCGGGCCGATTCCAACGGACGTGATGGCCGGCTACGACCATGTGGCGGCGGCCATTGGAGCGGCGCACAGCGCTCGCTACGGAGCGGACCTGATCTGCTATATCACGCCGGCGGAACACCTTGCCCTGCCGAACGAAGAGGATGTCATAGAAGGTGTCCGGGTGGCGCGCCTCGGCGCATATATCGGAGATACCGCCAAGTACCCCGAGCGGATGAAGGCGAGGGACATGGCCATGAGCAAGGCGCGCAGGGACCTCGATTGGGACGGGCAGTTCACACATGGCTTTTTCCCCGAGAAGGCCAAAGCCATCCGCGACAGCCGTTCCCCCCATGACAGCAAGGTATGCACCATGTGTGGGGATTTCTGCGCCAACAAAGGCTCATATGACCTTTTCGGCCATCTGCTCAAGGGAACAAGTAAAATGTAGGCCGGGTATGAAGCTGCCACACCAAAACTCTGATATTGCTTCTGAAGGCTTCCAGCGGCTGGAAGATCTGGCGACGGCATACTGGTACTCCGAGGTTCTTTTCACGTCTTTGGAATTGAACATTTTTGGACTCCTGGCTGATTGTCCCGCCACGGTTGATCGACTCGCGGCGCAAACCGGATACGATGCCGATGGGTTGTCACGGTTTCTGAGTTCCCTCGTCGCCCTGGACCTTATCGTCGAGCATGAAGGAGTGTTTTCCAACGGTCCTCTTGCCGCTCGCCGCCTGACGCCGGGAAACAGCGCCTACTTGGGGGATTTCCTCCTCTACCGGCGTTACTTTAGCTCTCACTGGCGAAGGCTCGGACCAAGAATACGCGGTGGAGTCCGCGCCAATGAGCGCTCAGTGGATGAATCTTCGCAGCAGTACAGCGAGCGGACCCTGGCGTATGTAAGAGCATTGGACATTCAGGCTCAGCTCAAATGCGCCGAATCCCTTGAATATCTCAAGGCCATGTTTGGGCAGGCGCCCCGCCAACTCCTCGATGTCGGCGGCGGGGCCGGCGCCTGGTGTCGTGCTTTGCGAAGACAATGGCCGGACCTTCGCACGGTGCTCTTCGAGCTTCCCAACACCATTTGGGCGGCGCGTAAACTCTACCCGGACCCCAAAGCATGGGAAGGGATTCAAACCGTTGCCGGAACTGTTCTGGCGCCATGTATCGGGGGAGAACATTTCGACGTGATTCTGCTTTCGAACATCATTCATGCCTACGGCCCCCTCGAGGCGACGGACATTCTAAGAAATTTTACGGCCTGTATGACTCCCGGAGGGACTATCCTCGTGCACGACTACCTTACCGACCTGCACGATGTCGACCCGGTAAAGGGAGCGCTCTATGACCTCCACATGCTTATAAACACCTATAACGGCCGCGTTTACCGGCTGGAAGAAATGCTCGCCATGCTCAACGGGGCAGGACTGAAAGACATCCGGTTTTTTCACCTTCAAAGCGACACGTCACTGTTCTTGGCCAAGCCCGGACACCAAAGCAAAAACCGGCATCTTTCTCGTCCCGAGATGCTGGCTGCTCAGGCAAAGCGCTCAGGGTTTTCTTTCGCCCGCATCATAGAGGCCGGCGAGATAGCGATCGAGCACTGGGTGCGGCTGAAATGCCGGTTCGGCTGCGCGCGCTATGGCCGCTCGCTTTGCTGTCCGCCCACCTCTCCGAATGAGAAGGAAATGGGCGCCTTAATCTCCGGATATCGGCATGCTCTGCTGGTTCAGGGCGCTCCGCCGTCCCATGTGTTCCATGAACAGCTCCTAACCCTCGAACGGGCGGTTTTCCTGGCGGGGTACGCCGAGGCGCTGGCTTTCGGGGCGGGCCCGTGTCCGGTTTGTCCCACGTGCCCGGAGGACGGCCGCTGCCGTTTTCCGGAAAAGGCGCGTCCGTCCCTGGAGGCGTGCGGCGTGGACGTCTACCGGACCGCCCACAATGCCGGTCTTTCCCTCAGCCCGGTTTCACATCCGCAAGGCTACGTAAAGTATGTGGGACTGGTGCTTTTCGATAAGAAAGGAAGCCATGCGAGTCCTGCTGGTCCAGGCAGTCTCGACGCATGATTGCGGTGAGGTGGTTTTTCCACTCGGCCTCGCCAGACTGGCGGCGGCGATCGGCCGTGAGCACGAGGTCCAGGGCCTTGACCTTAACCTCGATCCTTTTCCGTGGCCCGGCCTGGTGCGCACACTTGATGCGTTCAAACCTGATGTAGTCGGTATTTCCTTTCGGAACCTCGACCCGCTGGCAGGCAATCTTATCTCTTTCGTTCCCCATCTGAAAACCCTTGCAATTCTCATCAGACAACACGCCCCCGAAGCTACCGTAGCGCTCGGTGGATCTGCTTTTACGCTCTTTGCCCAGCGCCTCATGGAGGAGGTCCCCGAAGTTGACGTCGCTGTGTCGGGCGAAGCCGAGGCCGCATTTCCCCTGCTTCTTCAAAACCTTGACACACCCGGTGCGGTTGCCGGCGCTTTGTGGAGAACAGATGGGGCCTGTGAACCGGGACCCGCCTCGCGGAGCATAGAGATTGGACTGCGGCGGCGGGACGGTCGGGTTTGCACGGCAAACGAGCCGCAAATTGTCTATTGCCGGGACCTCGACTCCCTGCCGCTGCCTGACTGGCGCGTATTTGCGCCAGCTTATTATCAAAATCAGAACCGATATGTAGCTTTTATGGGGGTCGAAACCAAGCGCGGCTGCCCGAACAACTGCCGCTACTGCCTCTATCCGGTGCTCCAGGGCCACCGCCTGCGTCTTCGGTCCCCCGAGCGAATAGTCGATGAACTCGAAACGCTTCGGGTCGATTTCGGCATCCGCAACGTCCATTTTACCGATGCTGTAGTGAACCAGCCGGAGGACCATCTCAGGGCCATCTGCAAGGAAATCTTGAGGCGCGGACTAGAGATTGGCTGGACGGGTTTTTTCCGTGAAGACACTCTTTCAGAAAAAGAACTGGACCTATACACCAAAGCGGGTCTTCTTACTCTGTACTTTTCCGCCGACGGGGCTTCAGACCACACGCTGAGACTTCTTGGGAAAAACCTGACTCTGGAGCAGGTGCTCCATGCCGGAAAGCTGGCTGCCCAAAGCGGGATTCTCAGCGTATATCATTTCCTCGTGAATCTGCCCGGAGAGACCCGTGGATCGGTCGAACAGACCTACAGGTTGCTGGACAAGCTGTTTTCGCTTCATGCTTCGAAAGCAAATCTTGGGGCCGTAGTCATCAACAATCTCAGACTATATCCTGGAACACCGCTTACGGAAAAAATTCTACGGGACCGCCTCATAGATCCCGGACTGGACCTGCTTTACCCAATTTATTTTAACCCGCCGCCCTGGGACAATCTGCGCCATGAACTGGGGGCATTTTGTATGAGCCGGGGCGCTTTAAGCGCGGTGAATAGTGACTGGCTCAAGTGCGGTGAATAGTCACTGGAAAAATGGTTTTACTGTTCGCTATTCACTGGAGTTATGATGCGCATCCTGTTGCTTGAACATCCACGAGAAGCTTCGGAAGCCCACTTCAACGACATTGCCAATACACCCCTGTGGTCATGCCTCATGACGGGCTATGCCGGGGCAAGCCTGGTCCGGGCGGGGTTCGAGACGGACATTGTCGATGCAGCGCGCTGGACGTCTGCGCAAACCGTGCAGCGCCTGGTGGATCATCCATCCCCGGATATTCTGGCGATTCACGCAGTCTATTGCTGGGAGGGAACCGAGTCCCTTTTTCAGATGCTTTCCGATCTGCGTAGTCAAAGGTTTCAAGCGCCGATTTGTCTCTATGGCTTTTTTCCCGGTCTTGTATGGAAAGAAATCCTGGATTACTCCGGCGCAGTTGATTACGTGATCGTTGGGGAACCGGAAGAAACCATGGTGGACCTGACGCGGTGCATCGAAGCCGGGATCGATGTCCAGGTGGAAGGCGTTGCTCTAAGGTCCTGTGGGAAAACATCGTTTCCCCGCATTCGAGTTCCGATCGAAGCGCCCGACAGGCTTGCTTTTCCTCTGAGACCCTCTTTGGACACGGAGCAAACCGTAAGCATCCTGGCGAGCCGGGGATGCTACAATCACTGCTCTTTTTGTCTGGTCCCCACTCTGGACCAGGGCAAGACCATGTGGCGGGGACGCTCGCCGGAAAACGTCGCCGCTGAGATCTCTGAACTCGTTTGCCTGGGGAAAAAGGACTTTTACTTCGTAGACCCTAATTTCGTCGGCCCCGGCAAGGCTGGAAAAGAAACAGCAGCCAGGCTCGCGCGTGAGTTGGCGGACCTCGGAATCACCTTCGGCATGGAGACAAGGGCGAACGACATTACGTATGGCCTTATGCGGGAACTGGCGTCAGCCGGTCTTACCAGGCTGCTCCTGGGCATTGAAAGCGGCAGGCCGGATGTTTTGAAGCGGCTTGGCAAGCACACGAGCATCGCCGGCAACGAACAGGCCATCGCGACTGTACGTGAGGCGGGTCTTGAGCCGGAGATCGGCTTTATCATGTTCGACGCCGCCAGCACACTCGATGACATTGTCCAGAACCTGAAGTTTCTTCAGCGCAACAGGCTTCTCGACCGCCTGGGGAGGACGGCCAACCTTCTCTACCATGATCATGTGGCGTTTAAGGGGACCCCCGGCTACGAAACCGCTCTTCAACGCAAAATGCTCCTGCCACAGGGCTTGTTCGGGTTCGAAGGGCTGCTGCTCTACCAGGATTTCAGGGTGGGATGGCTGGCCGGGCTCATGAAGAGGATATGCCATTTCCTGCTGAAGGAAATGGGAAAACCTACATCACCTGTCTACTGGGTGGAAGAGACTGCGCAAAACGAGCCCTATCGGACAGCGAACGCTCAACTGGTGGAGATATTCGAAAGGATGCTCGGTTTTGCGAAAAAGCTCAATCGCCCACCGGATGCAAATTGGACGCAGGGATTGCTTTACAGGCTGATGGATGAAATTGAGAGAACATTTAGAGGAATTTGCGCCCAACAGGCGCCACACGTTCAGAAAAAGCAGAGTAAGGCAAATAGGAACCATGAAGGCGCAAAACGGCCCTGCTGATCGCTTGTTGAGTCCAAAAATCGAAGAGATTTCTTTCCAGGCGCTCAAGCGAAGTTTTCCTTTCCGACTCGCTACGACCTCCTATATCTTTCCCGCAGAGATTCTTCCTAACATCCGGCGCCTGGGCCGGTACTTCGATGAGGTGGAACTCGTGCTTTTCGAAAGCGGACAGGAAGACAATCTTCCCACGCCGGGCGAGATCCGCGAAATGGCCTGTCTTGCTTCGGATTTAGACCTAACCTATAATGTGCATCTGCCCGCAGACCTGTTTTTTGGTGACCCGGACCTCGCTTTGCGGCGGAAATTTTGTGAAACGGCTTTCTCCTTTTACGAGAGGACTCTTCCCCTTGCGCCCACCTCCTTCATTTTGCACCTGGACAGCCGGAAGGCTGATGAAACGGTGGAACAGGACAGATGGGCATGGAGGAACCGTGTGGGCGAGTCGCTCCAGACGATGCAAATGAAGGGGATCGAACTACGGCGGGTGGCTGTGGAAAACCTCGAGTATCCTATGCAGCGAATTTCTCCCTTTGCGGAGGCCTTTGATATGTCCTTTTGCCTCGATATAGGCCACCTGCTCCGATACGGGCATGATGTGGCGGAGCAGATGGCGTCGTTTCTGAAAATGAGCCCGGTGGTTCATCTGCATGGAGTCGATAACGGAAAAGACCACACCGGTCTCGATCACATTCCGCCAGCGGAATGGGGAGTCATCTGCAAGGCCCTTGAAAGATATGACGGTAGTCTTTCTCTTGAGGTTTTTTCGCTCGATGAGCTTACCGTTTCGCTCAACAGAATGCAGGAAATAGCAAGAAGGCATCCCGCGAACGCCCAAAGCGGATGATAGACGCAGGCTGCGGTCGCCTTCCGGGCTGTGCATCACGCGTCGATAAGGGATGCCTGCGAGAGCATCTCGCCAAATGATCGTTTGTTGTTAACAAGTCTGTCATACGAGGAAAAGCAGCAATGAATCTTGGGGAAATCGTCAAACAGATTCAACCAATCCGGAACGAATGGGTGCAGAGGGCCCGTGAGCATACGGCGCACCTTGCAATTCCTCCTCGCGCCCTGGGGCGGCTGCACGATATTGCGGAACGCATCTGCGGCATTTTAGAGACCCTCGAACCCGACGTCGCCATAAAGGCCTTCCTGGTCATGGCTGGAGATCATGGGGTTGTATCCGAAGGGGTGAGTGCGTTTCCACAGGAAGTGACCGGCGAAATGGTGAAGAATTTTTTGAGGGGCGGCGCCGGCATCAATGTTTTGGCGCGCCAGATTGGAGCAGAAGTGTCGGTGGTTGACATGGGAATCATCCCGGACATTGACCCTGGTCACTTTGAAGGCCGCAATAAGTTCCATGTGCGCAAGGTGGGCCGTGGCGCCGGCAACATAGCCAAAGGACCCGCCATGAGTCGCCATCAGGCCGAGCAGTCAGTCCTGCACGGCTTCAGCTTAGCCTCGGAACTATTTTCCGCCGGCGTCCGGCTCCTTGGGACCGGTGATATGGGAATCGGCAACACAACGCCCTCAGCCGCCCTTGGCGTGGTCCTGACGGGAAACCCCGTGAATCAGATGGTGGGCCGCGGGACAGGAATCGATGAGGATTCCCTGGAAAAGAAGCGTGAGATCGTACGGCAGGCTATCGACATAAACCGTCCGAATCCCGGAGACGGTCTCGATGCCCTGGCCAAAGTGGGAGGGTTCGAAATTGGGGGCATCGCAGGGTGCATCCTGGCCGGCGCCTACCACAGGCGTCCCGTCGTAATTGACGGGTTCATCTCGACGGCCGGGGCCCTGGTGGCGCACTCCCTTTGCCCCGCCGCCGTGGATTACCTCTTTGCCGGGCATTGTTCGCAAGAAGCCGGACATCGTAAAATGCTTGAGCACCTTGGACTCGAGCCCATACTCGACCTGCGGATGCGTCTTGGGGAAGGCGCCGGCGGGGCCCTGGCAATGGGGGTGATCGAGGGTGCAGTGCGGGTCTTTAAGGAAGTGCTCACTTTTGAGGATGCCGGGGTTTCCAAACAACCCCGGTAGACAACCGGCCTTATATACTTTTGAGCCGGGTTTAGCGCGGGCCTGATTGACCCATATTGCCGGCATCGCACGTCTGCCTGCAGAAACAGAGGCGTTATGTGGCGCCAATTCACCATTGCTCTCTCTTTTTTGACCATCTTCCGTTTGCCTGTTTCCGGGGAAATATCCCCCCGCGATCTGGGAAGATGTTATGCATGCTTTCCTGTTGTGGGTCTGCTGGTTGGCCTGATTACGTGTTTAATGGTCCTGCTGCTCCAGGCCCTTATGCCTCCACTTCTCCTGGCCGCCTGGGCCTGCGCCTTTATGACGCTGGTTACGCGAGGGTTTCATCTCGACGGGCTGGCGGACTTGGCCGACGGGATCGGTGGAGCGCACACTCCCGAAAGACGGCTTGAAATTATGAAAGACAGCGCAACCGGCGCATTCGGCGCCCTCGCCCTGGTCTTGGCCATACTGTTGAAAACGAGCGCCATTTACAGTCTCATTGTGGCAAAGAGTTGGATTGCTCTGGCGGTTGTTCCGGCCATGGGCCGTTTTGCAATCGTAGTCAGCGCGTATAAAAGCTCGTGCGCTCGAACCGGAGGTCTTGCCAAATCCAGCATCGAACATGTGACTGGCGGGACAGTCCTCGCCGCTGCCTCATTTGCTGTCGTTCTAACCCTGCTCCTTGTTCCAAAGTTAGCTCCGGCTTTCCTGGGAGCAGCCACACTGAGCTCGCTTCTGGTCCGGGCGCTGGCGCAGCGGTCTCTCGGCGGCATCACTGGAGATGTGCTCGGCGCGGTCAACGAAATTACGGAAGTTCTCCTTTTTACATTGTCGGCCTGCCTGGCATCCCGCTTGTGAGCGATTCTTCTTTTATGCGCTCATGGCAACGCATTCTGTATCGCCGAATGGACGAGAGCCAGTCCTGACAAGGTTTTAAAATCATCCCGCATCAGTTGTTCAGATTAGAGTCGATTACTCACAAAAGAGGGGCCGTGAATTGCTAATAACCCCTTTGTTCGAGCAAATTTCTTAGGGCGTAGAAAAAATTTTTCTTTTACAAAATTTAATTTGACATACATAAGGTGAATGTATTATAGGCAAGCTCGTGCGGCGGCTTTTGCCGAAAGGGCAGCACTTTGGGTATAATTTGCTGTCGTTTCGCATCTTAGTTTGGCTCATGCTTGAAGGCAATTTTCACGAGGCGGCCTTCGATTCAGCAGGGACCAAGCTAATACCGGGGCTGAAAGGAGGTGGATGAGACGAGGCCGCCCGCATCGGGGCTCAAAACAGAACCAGTTGGAGGGGTCCGATTCACTGGGCCTGTTTTGAAAATTGTTAACTTTTTTGTGATTCGAGGGGGAAGAGATGAAGAAACTTCTATTGGCAATGTGTTTATGCATGGCAGTGGTGATGGTGGTTGCCCCTGCCTACGCAGAGGAATTGTGGGATTACCACCTGCGCGGCGTAGACGAAGGATTGGCCGCTGGGGCGCTGCCGCCTCAAGGCTTTTACTTCATTCACGACTCCTATTTTGCGCCGACCTACCATGGTTTTGACGACAAGGGACACTCACAGACCACTACCCAGCTTTTCGGCTACGTCGATGTTCCTATCCTGGTGTGGGCCACCGGACTCAAGTTCCTTTGCGCCGACTACGCCGTTGCCTTAGCTCAGCCGTTCGACTACACGAACTTGAGATTACAGAACCAGGGCGGCGCGACCGGCGTTCCCGGCCTTAATCAGTGGAATGGCGGCTCTCAGTTTGGCGCATTCAACACAATTTTGGTTCCAGTCATTTTGGGGTGGAAACTCCCCTGTGATTTCCGCGTCAAGTTCGCATTTGCGGTCGGTTTTGACGATGCTACGACCTCGCCCGCGAATAGAGTTACCGGGCAACGCTATCAGCCTGACGGCGGCATTTACGCTGAAGCCGGCAACGGGTACTATACCTTTACGCCGACAATTGGATTAAGCTGGCTGCACGGCGGATGGAACATCAGCGCCGATATCAATTACACTATCGCCACTAAGGACACCACCACCGACTACCAAAGCGCTGACGAGCTAGCGATCGACTACACTATCAGCTATACCTGGAAGAAATGGACCTTTGGCCTTGGCGCATTTCAGGAAAATCAGACAGGCGCCGATAAGCAATACGGCTCACCCGTTCCCGGCTCCAGGGTGACGAACTATGGGCTGGGCCCGCTCCTCGGCTACAATTTCGGCCCGTGCAGTCTGATGATTATGTACAACTGGGACGTTATGACCAAGAACGATGTCGGCGGCGAATGGTTCAACGCCCGCCTCATAGTTCCTCTTGGGAATCTGTGCCCGCTTGGCAAATAAGCACACTAGGATCCACAAGAATGACGGTTGCGCCCCGCAGGGGCGCAACCCGCGATACAGCACGCCGCGCCTCAGCGCGGCGTGCTTAATTTTCGCCCCAATGCAACCGCCGAAGTTCCCCGTTGAGCCAAACACTGACACGCAACCCCGCGTGATTTTTCAACCCCTAATAACCATGTTGACGCTTCCGTGGATGAAAAGAAATCATTAAAAGCCTCTTGCAGAACTCAGCAAATCCGTCACCTCGGTGACATCCCGGGTCCAGAAGACAAAGAAAGATTATTGTGGACCTCTCGCTCCAGTTTCCGAGAACTCCTAACCCCGTAAGAATAGCCATATAATAAGAGATCCCGCATGCATCGGGGATCATACTCGGCGTTGCCCACCTTCGGGTCATCGAGTTCAATTCCCAACTCTCTAAAGTCAAGTGCGTCGGCAAATGCACCATAGGCACGAACCGGATGTTCCTGGGAAACATACTGATCCAGGGCCGGCGGCAGCACCATCATCTGTTTGCGGTCTGGTCCATGTCGATATGCCATAACTACCTCAGAGATTAAAAAAAAGCCGACCCCCTGGGGCGCTTTCACCCAGGGGGACTGCTTTTTTTGCTTTTAAAGTCGCTGTTACCGCCGGGATACCGTGGGGTCCGGCCCCTTGGCGCCTTCTCTAGCCCCGGTTACGGGCTTTCGAACAAAATCGTTAAAGACGCTTATCTACGCCGACATAGCGAGGACCTTTTCTCATCCCGCGCCACCTACGCCGCCCAAATCATACGGAGTGATCAAATTGCCAGCGCAATCTCTGTCTCTTACCGGCTCCCTGTCTACAGCACAAGAGAAGCATGTGGGTAAGGTGATGCGGGGCAGACAAAAGCTACAGTCTGCCTGTGCGCTGAACAAAGAACCACTCACCAGCACCACCGCCAAGGCTAATCCGAGAATCAGTTTCTTATTCATTTTAATCTCCTTAAAGTCAAGATAGCCAATCTATTTTTGTTTCCTCAATGGCCTTAGTACGCCTTCCAAAACTTTGTTAGGCAGAACTTAAATTCGCCTTCAACCCCTGTCAACTGTAAGAAACGCAGAATTGAGCAAAAGGACGGACCCAAGAGTGCAATTAATACATTTTATCGAATAATGCCTCAAACTTAGAATCCCCAAAAAAATCAATGTGAGATGAAATTAATTCCCTGGGCTCAACAAACTCAAATGTTCACCAGCTTCAGCTCCCTGAGCTCAATCGGGCTTCCTTTCACGCTGTCCGCCTTCCTGACTTGCGCAGCGATAGCCGGGAACATTTGCTGCCTAAGCCGGTGTTGAGACAGTGATGGAATATCGAGTTCCTCACACGCACCGGGCTGCCAAAGCTCGCAAAGTTCTTGTTTGTCCTTTCTTTCCTCTGTTTGCTGAAGGTATAGTCTGCCAACTCATTATTTAATTTACGGAAAAACAATGGCGGTAATAACGATACAGAGAGCCATATACTAGCCCACCTCGCGGAGCGTGGAGTTTCGGCTTGAGCGTCATCGAATATGCCAGGGTGCGGTATCGAGCGCATCAACTCCGGGGAATGAGTGTGTCCTGAAAGGCAGGAACCCGTCTCATTGACATCTCACTTGAATGTTCGATATGGAGATATTATGTTCTTACGGGCTTCGGAATCGCGCCAAAAGTTTTTCAGGGCATAATCCATCCCCAAAATTTGGCTTGGATGCATCGCGCTCAACTTCAGGCATTATTCCACTTGAGGTTACATATAGAATGAAGACGTCCGGTAAATCATTGCGCATCGATTTGGGCAGACCGGTGGCCGTTGCGGTGTTCGGCTATTTTATGGTCATCAACATTCTGGCCGTACAAAAACTCCTGAGGGCATTCTTTCCCTTTGACGCCATGAAGTGCGTCGTCATGGCCCACTACCTGCTGGTAGCGGCTTTCTACGTCCTGACCGTCGCGCTTTACTTAATGAGGGACAGGGCGAGTGCGACCATTCGATCTTTTCCTGCAAAGCTGGTCGCTGTGACGGCAGCTTGCCTTCCCTATCTCATTCCCGTTCTCGGGGGCTCGGCCGGCGCGGCCCATTTTCCCCGCCCTGCCATCCTGGCGATTTCGAGTGTCATCGTAGTGTCCGGCATGGCATTTACCCTGGTGGCGCTCGGTACGCTGGGGAAAAGCTGGAGCATCATCCCCCAGGTCCGCAAGCTGGTAGTGCGCGGGCCATATCGGCTTGTGCGGCACCCCGTCTATGCTGGAGAAATTACAGCTTTGCTCGGGTTGGTCCTGGCGCGTGTCACCATTCCTAAAATTCTTGTTTTCTTGCTGTTGGTCGGCTGTCAGGTCTACAGGTCTATCCAGGAAGAAAAGCTACTGACCGCTGCCTTCCCGGAGTATGCCGACTATGCTGCAAAGACGGCGCGATTTGTCCCCGGCTTGTTTTGAATGCGGGACGGATTAGAAATTTTCAACTGGTGCATTGTCAACCTAATTCGTTTGAGTTGGGTAGCGCCTTTCCAGATTTTGCCGTGCATTAGTTTTGGTAAAGCTCCAGTTCGCTGCAGCTTTGGTTCTGCTGCGCTCCTCGACCGGTGTATTGCCTCCTTTTATGTTGCAAAGCGTACTGCTTTAGAACCCGGTAAATCAAATTGTTTCTATCTTTATACATATCTGGAAGAAACCTGTTTTTGTAAGTTTCCTGTTGACTGAATAATATTCGGCGCATAGACTATTTTTCCCTGGAAAGGAGGATTTATGAAAAGACCATTTGAACATGTAGCGCTCATCGGCACAGGCGTTCTAGGCACACAGATCGCCATGCTGTCGGCATATGCCGGCTACAAAGTCAGCATATACGACATCAAGGAAGGCGCGTTCGACGAAACATACGACAAACTGTTTGCGGATTTGAAGGCAAAGGTTGCGAATCCCTTCATCCCCTGGGACGATTGGGCAAAATGCAAAAGTAGAATCACCTTTACAACCAAAATCGCCGATGCGCTCAAGGATGCCGATCTTGTGGTCGAAGCCATAACGGAAAACGTGGAAATAAAGCGCAAGGTATTCAAACTGATGAATGAAAACGCACCCGCCAGGGCGATATTCGCCACAAACAGCTCCTCTCTTCCCGTATCGAGGATGGAAGAGAGCAGCGGCAGGCCGGAACGGTGCATAAACACCCACTTCTATCTTCCGCTCCAGGGAATGAACATGGCGGATCTCATGGCAGGGACAAAGACTCTTCCTGATGTCATGCAGAAGGGTGAGCAATGGCTTCGTTCTCTGGGTGTTGTGCCGTTGAGGGTTAAGAAGGAGATGCTGGGCTTCTGCTTCAACAGCGTCTGGCGGGCAGTAAAGAAACAAACCCTATCTATGTGGGCCAATGATGTGGCCGATTTCCAGGACATCGACCGGGCATGGCGCATCTTCACAGGCATGAAGGCCGGGCCTTTTGGCCTCATGGATGCAGTTGGTCTGGACACGGTCCATAATATCGAAATGGTTTATTATAACGATTCGAAAGATCCAAAAGACAAGCCGCCCGATGCCCTCGAGGAGAAAATAAACAAAGGCGAACTTGGTGTTAAGAGCGGAAAAGGATTTTATACGTATCCGAACCCGGAATTTCTACAGCCGGACTTTTTAGATCCCAAAAAATAAAACCATCACAAGGCGAAAGCATATGAAAGAGAAAGCCATCATAACGGCCGCCATAACCGGGGCCATTCACACCCCAACGATGTCCGATCATCTTCCCATCACTCCCGGGCAGATTGCCGATGAGGCCGTGAGCGCGTGGGAGGCGGGGGCGTCTGTCTGCCACATCCATGCCCGCAATCCCGAGACGGGGGCGCCTGTCCCGGACGTAAATATCATGAAGGAAATCATCACGAGCATCAAGAGCCGCTGCGACATAGTCGTCTGTATTACGACGGGCGGGGGCTTCGGGATGACTACGGAGCAGCGCGTCGCGCCGGTGACCCTCTACAAGCCCGAGCTTGCATCGTTCAACGCCGGCTCCATAAACTTCGCCCTTTTTCCAGTGATTCCGAGATACAAGGAGTGGAAGTTTGAATGGGAGAAACAGTATCTCGGCATGACGGAGGATTTCATCTTCGCCAATACATTCAAGTCCATGAAGGAATACTGCGCTAAGTTCAATGAGACGGGCACAAAGCCTGAGTTCGAGGTTTACGACGCAGGGATGGTGAACAACATAGCCTTCATGATCCAGGCGGGATATGTGAAGAAGCCGGTTTACATCCAGTTCGTGATGGGCGTCCTGGGCGGCATCACGCCGAGTCCGGAGAATCTGCTGTTTCTTGTCGATTACGCGAACAGGATAATCGGGGATTTCGAGTTTTCCGTCTGCGTAGCCGGACGCGCCCAGTTCCCCATCTGCACTCAGTCCCTGCTTATAGGCGGCAACGTCCGCGTAGGTCTCGAAGATAACCTTTATCTCGATAAAGGCAGGATGGCGAAGAGTAGTGCGGAGCAGGTCGCCAAGATCGCGCGCATAGCCCATGAGCTTGGAATAGCGCCTGCCACGCCCAACGAGGCAAGAGAGATCCTTCATCTCAAAGGAATTGACAAGGTGAATTTCTGAAGAACTTTCCGCGCAGATTTCCTTCGTTGTACAGCCCTCATCCGGAATCCGGGTGGGGGCTGTTGTTTTCAATATATCGAATGACATGGGACTTCATACGGAGTTGCGTTCAAATCGGGCGCCACAAGGGAGGGCATAAAGCCCTCCCCTACGGACGACCCGCGCGACAATGCTGTAGGGGCGGGCTTTAGGCCCGCCCGGTCTTGAACGCAACCTGGTATTAGGCCGCCGGCAAAGGTTGATTTTGTTGAATACAACAAGACGGGAATTTAGTATCATCGAAAGGTGGAATGCTTTTGTGCTTCAGGCGCACGGGTAGTTAGAGCACATCCGGAAACACCGATGCGAACTCAACACCCCGCGAGGTTTCTGTTTGGAAAGGGTCCTTTTCCGCCCGCGACCGTTATGGCGCCTGTGCAGGCTGATTGGCGCGCGCCAGGGCGCGGCTCGATAAAGCTGCTTTTCAGTAGAAACCATGTTCGATCGAATCTCCATGCCCCCAACCTGGGTAATCAACTTAAAGCGGTCCCCCGAGCGCAGAAGGTATATCACCGCGCATCTGCATGAACTCTGCCTCCCGTTTGAATTGATCGAAGCCGTGGATGGCTGGAGTCTGACGCCGCAGGAACTGGCTGCGGTATACGGCGCAGAGCGGGCGATTACATATATGCGTAGAGAGTTGGCGCCTGGCGAAGTCGGCTGCTCCCTTTCACATCTAAAGCTTTACCGGCGCATGGTCGATGAAAATATTGACGAGGCGCTCATCCTCGAAGATGATGTCATTATCCATCCGGACTTTTTTGAAATCATCAAGCGGAAAGCATTATTCCCTGAAGATTGGGAACTCATTCTTTTTTACCATGGCGGCGGGCCGGTTTCTTTTTGGCAAAGACAAAGACTCTATCGACAGTATCAGTGCGTAAAATTTGCCGGCGTGGCCTATGGTGGCCTGGGTTACCTGATCGGGCGGAGTGCGGCGCAAAAACTGCTCTCCATCGCTTATCCGATTTGCCTTCCAATGGATCATTTGACGGGCGGAGGCATTCGAACCGGAGTGCGGCTTTATGGCGTCAATCCACCCTGCATGCGGCAATTATTCGCCGACGATCCTCATTTCACCACCATACCGGATAGAGACTTGTTCAGACCTGCGCCGCCGTCCAGGGCCGGGATGGGTGACTGCCTCTGGTTCCTGCATAACGTCAAAAAGCGATTGGTGAATTTATATCTTGCTTCAAACCCGAATGGTATTATTTGATGCCACGGCTATTCAATCGACTGGTCAATGCCGCCGCGCTGTTCACTGGAATTCATCGCCGCATGGCGAAAAACAGGCGCCGCTGGTATTTCGATTACAACTGCGCCCTCGATGAAATGAGCCGCAAGCATAATCACGGCGTAACCTCGCATTTCATGATCGAAACCGAACCCTATGCCGAATCGATGACCGAAAATCATTTATGCCGCCAATTTGCGCATCGGGGCCTTGACTTGCCGCCGGAGAAACGCTCCCCCACATTAGTGAACCTTTTGAAAGTCTTGCATCACTATTTCACGACACACGATATTGAATATTGGCTTGATGGAGGAACATTGCTCGGCGGGTATCGCGACGGGCAAATCATACCATGGGATGAAGACGCCGACGTCGCAATCCGTGCGCCGGCATTGGCCCGGCTCTTACAAATAGCGCCCGCACATCCATTCGCCGATCCGAATTGCCTGTTGATCTTCAGGAAGGGGGCCTATAAATTAGGGAATCCTACTCCGGCCGCCGATTTCATACCCTGCATTTTGGTGGATAAGCGCAATGGCGCCTTTGTGGACATTTGCCTTTGGCATGAACTCAACGATCGCTGGCTGAAAATGTACTGGTGGGGACCCTGTCCCAAATGCCGCAATTTCGGCGTCAAATTTCGCAAGTCAATGATTTTTCCGCTGAAACAGATCGTTTTGGAAGGGCAAAGCTATCCCTGCCCCAATCGAACAAGGGAATATTTGGAAGGTTATTATGGCGATTTGCGGCCGCGCCGAACAATCGCCTAATACTAAGTTGCGCTCAAGTTGAAGCAACCGAAAAGAGCGGGGAAGTGATTTTTCACTTTANNCGTAGCGGCGAGGGGGAGTGGGGGGGCGCAGCTCCCCACGCTTTTGAAAAACATCATTTGATACCTTTTTGAACGCAACTTCCTATAAGAGGGGGCCGGCAGCATGACGGCAAAAGCAGACAGCGATATTTCTCTTTGGCGGCAGGTCTGGGAAAAGAAAGGCCATGCCGTCAAAGAGAATTTTGAATTGGAGGACCTGCTTGCGATTGATGGTTATGATACCCCTGCGTCGAATGTAACCGTGGAAAACTGGATGGCTTATATCCATGCCGTCGAAAAGAAACTGAACATATCGCGGGGCTGCAACGTTTGTGAGCTCGGCTGCGGCGCCGGCGCAGCCGTTTTCCCGTTGTATGACAGGGGGGTGAATATCTGGGGTGTGGACTATGCTGAAAGTCTGATTCAAATCTGTAGACGGGTCATGCCCTACGGCGTTTTCGAAGTCGCCGAAGCGCACGCGGCGCCGTTTACTGCCGGCATGTTCGATATCGTCTTGAGCAGTGGCGTCTTCATTTATTTCCCGAACCTGGAATATGCCGAATCGGTGGTTCAGGAAATCGTGCGCCTCCTGAAACCACATGGACGCGCCGCCATCCTCGATGTCAATGACGCCGCCCAAAAAAGCAAATGTGAATCCGTCAAACGGCAAAAACTCGGCGACGCGCAATACGATCGGCTTTACAAAAACCACCGTCATCAGTTTTACGACAGGGCCTGGTTCGAGCAAATCGCGCATCGCTCTCATCTGCGCTGTGAAATAGAAGATCAACTGCTTGCAGGCTACGCCAACGCCGAGTTCAGGTTTAACGTCTTTTTTCAAAAGACGGGTCCATAGCCATGGATGGAGAGATTTTCCGAAAAGCGGCGGCTTGCCTGAAAAAAGCCAACGTCAAGTTTTGGCTTGATTATGGCGCCTTACTGGGGCTGGTAAGGGGAGGGGATGTCATTCCCTGGGATGCGGATTTTGACCTGGGCGTGTGGGATCATGAAACAACGGAAGAGGCGGTGATCGAAGCCTTCGACCCTGAAGAATTTCGAGCAGTCTCCCTGGTTCCCTACGGCAAAAAGGGCATTCACTTCCTGCCTCGCGGCGAAAAAGGCCAGGGAAAGCTCGACATCGTTTTTTACACCAGGCAGGGCGATCGGGCCATCCACCGGTCGTGCGCCGCCAGAGACAGCCTCTGGACGGATTTGCTCATGCGGATCGAGCGTTTTCTCGACCCGCATATTCATGCGAAAGAGAAGTGCAAACAGTTGCTTGAAGACGCATTCCATAAGGGTTTGCCTTCCCGTGTCAGGGATCGGCTTGAACGCGGCCTGGATTACCTTGTGCGTCTTAACTGCTTGAATGGGATGCAACTGACTTACGATTTTCCCGCCCATTATTTTGAAAACCTGCGGCCTGTCGCTTTCCTGGGCGTCGAAGTCAATATCCCCGCGGACGCGGAGGGTTATCTGGAACTGGCTTACGGTAAGGATTGGCGCATACCGAAGCAATGGATGCACTGGTGGGAAGGGGCGACTTACATTGAAGGAAAGAAAAACATATGAAAGCCATTATCCTGGCCGCCGGCTATGGCAAACGGATGCGCCCGCTGACCGACCGCGAGCATAAGACGCTGCTCAAAATCAACGGCCGCACGATCATAAGCCGAATCGTCGATGGTCTGCTCGAAAACGGCGTCACCGATATTATCGTCGCCACGGGTTATTTGGCCGCCCGGCTGGAAAATTATTTGCGGGAATCTTACCCTCAGGTCCCCTTTACCTTCGTCGAGAACCTTAATTACAGCAACACGAACAATATTCACTCGCTGTCGCTGGTGTTTGACGAAGTCGAAATTGACGACGATACCCTGCTCGTCGAGTCGGATTTGATTTACGAACCCGCAGTCATAAGGAGAATCATCGCTTCGCCTCGAGAGAATGTGGCGCTGGTGGATCGATATCGCTACGGCATGGACGGGACCGTCGTGACCGTCGCCAACCAGGTGATCAACAGCATCATTCCCCCGCATCTCCAGGGTCCGGGATTCGATTTCTCGGACAAATACAAAACGCTAAACATTTATAAATTCTCGAAAGCCTTTTGCAACCACGCCTTCAAGAAGCTGCTGAAGTATTACGCCAGTGTCATTGACCAGAATTCGTACTACGAGTTGATTTTGGGCATTCTGATTTACGTGCAGAAAGCCACGATCTTCGCCGATATCATCGGGGAAGAAAAATGGGCCGAAGTCGATACTCCCAACGATTTGGCCGTAGCAAGCTTTGTCTTCAACAAAGACGAACGGCTGAACATGCTGCAGCAGGCTTCGGGCGGTTATTGGAACTACGACGTGCTCGATTTCTGTTTCATTCGCAACATGTATTTCCCGAACTCCGCGATTTTGTCCGAGTTGAAAAACAGTTTCGAAAAGCTGATTTGCAATTACGGCTCCAGGCAAGACATCCTGAATCAGAAGCTCGCTTACTTTCTGTCGTGCAATTCCGGGCATGCGACTTTGCTGAACGGCTGTTCGCAAATTTACCCGTTGCTGCGCGCCCTCTACTCTGACAGGCGCGTGCTGCTGCCTNNATCGTCAATCCCAACAACCCGACGGGGAGTTTTATCGAAACCCCCTGGCTGCTTGATTTCGCCGCGCGCCATCCAGACAAAACGGTCGTGATTGACGAGTCGTTCATCGATTTTGCGCCGGCCCCTTCGATCGTTCCCGGTCTCGAACAAGAGCCGATGCGCAATGTGGTCGTGCTGAAGAGCCTGAGCAAAGCGCTTGGGGTCCCCGGCCTGCGTTTGGGCTTCTGCTATGCGGCCGATCCCGATTTTACCGCCTTTATCCGGCAGAACCTGCCGATTTGGAACTCAAACAGTGTGGCGGAATGTTTTCTCGAACTTCTTTTGAAATATCCCCAGGAATTGGAGCAATCCTACCAGGACACCATCCACGACCGGGAGGCGTTCGCCGAAGAATTACGCGCTCTGCCGAACGTGGATACCGTTTTCGCAAGCGCCGCAAATTTTCTGTTGGTCAAGTTCAAAGGCGGGGTCGGCATGTGGCGGGATTTACCGAACCGGATCATGGCGGCCTCGAATATTTACGTAAAGGACGTGTCGGGCAAAATGGGCGACGGCCATTTCTATTTACGCCTGGCGGTCCGCCTGCCGGAGGAAAATAAGACTTTGATGAAGGCTATCATGGCGTTGATGCCTTGAGTCTTCAAATGTTTCACGCGAAGACGGATCATGGTCCGGGCATGGAGAGACGCGAAGAAGAAAAAATAGGGAGCTTGGTATCCGTTGACCGCAGACCCGCAGAGGCCTTGAGTCTTCAATCTTTCACGCGAAGCCGCGAAGCCGCGAAGCCGCGAAGAAGAAAAGAACAAGTAAACGCAGGAAATTTCACGTTTGCAGATCGAGGAAATCGCCCGCGAGGTCGTGGACTGCGGTCCGCCTGCCGGAGGAAAATAAGACTTTGATAGAGGCGTTCGTGGCGTTGATGCCTTGAGTCTTCAATCTTTCACGCGAAGACGGATCATGGTCCGGGCATGGAGAGCCGCGAAGAAGAAAAGAACAAGTAAACGCAGGAAATTTCACGTTTGCAGATCGAGGAAATCGCCCGCGAGGTCGTGGACTGCGATCCGCCTGCCGGAGGAAAATAAAGCTTTGATAGAAGCCCTCATGGTGTAGAATCAGTAAGCTCGGTAATGTTTCACGCGAAGACGGATCATGGTCCGGGCATGGAGAGACGCGAAGAAGAAAAGAGCAAGTAAACGTAGGAGAATTTCACCTTTGCAGATCGAGGAAATCGCCCGTGAGGTCGTGGACTCTGGATACACGGTGCATACGAAACTGGGGCCGGGTTTGTTGGAGTCAGTTTATGAAGTGGTTCTGGCCAAGTTGCTGACAGGCCGCGGCTTCTCCGTGGAACGGCAAAAGACGGTCCCGATCATTTTTGAGGGGCTGCGATTTGATGAAGGCTTCCGGGCCGATCTGGTGGTTGAAGGGAAACTGCTGGTTGAGATCAAATCCGTTGAGAACCTTATTCCAGTCCACGGCAAACAGGTCCTGACTTATCTCAGGCTCCTCAATTTGCCCCTTGGCCTCCTTATGAACTTCGGAGCCGCTATCTTCAGAAACGGCATCAAACGGATTGTCAACAACCATTCGGACTTCGAGTCTTCGTCTCTCCGCATGCACAGGCCCTCTTAAATACACCTTCCGTTCTTTAAGAATTGGTTCTAACGAAATCGCTCGCAGGCGGCGGCTTCTCCATAGGAAAAGCAAATCTATTGTGGATCTTTGACGCTTCGCGTCTTCGCGTCTTCGCGTGCAACAAGCATCTATCCATAACCATAGTTCACTCTGTGACCTCTGTGCCTCTCCCTGACCGGACTACGCCCCGGTGAACGCTTGCCAATCCCTCAATTCGCTTTTCTCGCTGTAAATACAGCGCAGATGCAGCGGCTTCGCAGTGAATGGCCTTTCCAAGGTCAGGATAAATTCATCGTGACTCGTGAATGGAGAAGAACCAAATTCAACAGTTCATGCAATTATTCTCGCTTTTCTCGCTGAAAATACAGGCCAAATACAGGGTCCAGTTTTGTAAGCCATTGATTTCATTGGCAGTTTGGATTTCATTTTTTGTGAAAACAGCGGAAATGCAGCCAGTTCGAATTCACAGCAGATGCGCAGAGGCCTTGAGTCTCAAATTTTTCACGCGAAGCCGCGAAAACGCGAAGACGCGAAAAGGATCGGGAAGAAGGAAAGAACAGGGGGCCTGGTATCTGTTGACCGCAGACGCGCAGAGACCTTGAGTCTCAAATTTTTCACGCGAAGACGCACGAAAAGCCATTCACCGCAGAGACACAGAGAGCACAGAGGAAAGCGAGGGCCGACACAGGGGGAGGGTGGAAGACACAGGACTGAGGGCGGAAGACACAGGACTGAGGACTGAGGCCCCGGATTGGACACTTCCGGGGTGACGAGAACGGCAGTGAGCGGGGACAGAAACAGCAGCTTCTCCCCTTCTCCGCGTCATGCAGTTCTCTATCTGAGCACCGATACGCCGTTATATAACAAATACCTGATTGATATCAAGTCAATGCAACCCTACGAATTCTAAAACCATCGTTCTCCAATACGATCAAGGTCCCTTGAACGGCCGATGTGTCAAATTCCTTCAAAAAATGCTCAAGGGCCTCAGTTACATCATCAAGCAGGGGCGGATGGATGCGAATTCGAATAACCCCCCAATGGGTATTAGGCGGGTAGAGAACAAGATCAGCGAAATGTTTGTCGAAAGTGATCAAAGTCCTTTCCTGGCGTCGGGCCAGTTCCATAATATGATTATCGGATGCGCCAAGCATTTCAACTTCTTTGGCATGGACGACATCAAAGCCCATATCCCGCAAGAAGACCCCGATAGAAAGAGGGACATTTTCATCCAGCAGGAATTTTATCATCCGACCGATCTTTCGAATGGAACGTAGTCGGCATCACGTATCAACCCGGCTGCATAGTGCAGACAAGCCTCGATATCTTGCCTATCGATCTGAGGATAATATTCCTGAATAATCCTGTCCGGCGCCAGCCCTGCCTCCAGAAGTTCCAGGATCAAATACACCATAATCCTGGCGCCCTTAATGCACGGCTGGCCATGACACACATGTGGATCAACGGAAATGCGCTCCATGAGTCTTTTCATATGACAATCTCACCAGGTTATTGTCCAAAAGCTTTTTTTGAAGACACCGGGTCAATGCCGACCCGGTTCTTTGGGAGCATACACCGATTTAGCGCCAGTGGTCAAGGGTGCACCGGGACACGGAGACGCGGGGAGACGGGGACGCGGAGAAGCGAGGAGCGGGGCCCCGGATTGGACACTTCCGGGGTGACGAGGAGGGAAGACGGCACTCTGGCATCCTGTCTCTGTCCTCGGTTATGCAACCCCCTTTATGCGGTTTTCAAAGACCCATTCCCGCTGCAAATGCAGCGTAGATGCAGCGGCTTCGCAGTGAATGGTCCTTCCAGGGTCAGGATAAATTCATCGTGAATGATGACTGGTGAAATTTTCCAATTCATCAAATTCCTCGAGTTTAATTTTACAACGAGAGATTTGGCCGTGCAAAACGGCAACGAGAAACGGCAACGAGAAACGGCAACGAGAAACGGCAACGAGAAATGGCAATAGAAGCGGCAAAAGGATGTAAGAATTGAGGAATTCCGAATTGAGGAATTGAGGGATTGAGGAATTGAGGGATTGAGGAATTGAGGGATTGAGGGATTGAGGAATTGAGGGATTGAGGAATTGAGGGATTGAGGGATTGAGGGATTGGGGAGGGCAAAGACGAATCTGGGAATCTAGGAATTTAGGGATTGTAAAAAGAGAATCGATCAGCCAGAGGTTTCTGCTCACGATTCACGATGAATTTATCCTGACCTTGGAAGGACTGATCACGGCCTTCAGCCCTGCTCCCTGTTCACCGCCTGTTTGAAATAGTTTGAAATGTGTGGCATATTGCTTCCTCATAGGGACCCACTTGGGACGTGAAGCATGAGTGCGTTCAGCCCTGGGGTGATAATATTGACTGAGGTTTGCGGATTTCCGATTTCCGTCCTCCGGCTTCCGTTGCAAAAGCATATCCCTGAGCAAGGAGAAGACGCCAATGGCCGAGCTCGCAAAAAAGAAAGCAGCCTATGAGGATCTTTACAGCATCCCGGAAAACATGACGGGGGAGATTATTGACGGGGAGCTTATCGTAACCCCTCGGCCTTCGAGGAAACACGGCTTCTGCGCAACAGCTCTGGGAACCGCAGTGACGGCGCCGTATCAGTTTGGACAAGTAGGGGGGCCTGGAGGGTGGGTTTTTATCATTGAGCCGGAAGTCGGGCTCGGGGAAGACATTTTGGTTCCCGGCCTGGCTGGCTGGAAAAGAGAAAGGTTTCCGTTTCAGGAAGAAGGCGACTGGATTTCTGTCGCTCCGGATTGGGTCTGTGAAATTCTTTCTCCAAGTACATTTCGTAAGGACAAAGTTAAAAAGATGCTCCTCTATGCCCGACACTGCGTTGAACATATCTGGCTGATCGATCCCGTTGCAATGACCATGGATGCCTTCAGACGCGAATCTGGCGGATGGTTCCTGCTGGGGAGCTATGCGGAAAGCGACAAGGTGAGGGCAGAGCCATTCCAGGAGATTGAAATTAATCTCTGGGATTTGTGGATCGGAAGCTTACAGCCGCCAGCCGCCTCTTAGCGGGAAGCGGGGACACGGGGACTGAGGACTGAGGACTGAGGACTGAGGACGGAAGAGACAGGCCCCGGACTGGACACTTCCGGGGTGACGACGGAGGACGCGGAGGTGAGAAAGGAATTGAGGAATAACCGATTCAGCATCAGTGGTCCCGTCTATAAATATGGCCTGGTATTTGCATTTGAGAACCTGGTAAGCGTGCACGCGGGAAAATTGGGGAATTGAGGAATCCCTGGATTCGCAGATTGAGGGATTGATGAATTGAGGAATGTGGAGCAGTAATTTATACCCGTTCAAAAAGGAGATTGCTATGTTCTGGGCCGGTTTAGTCGTTGGATTGATTTTGGGGATCCCGCTTGGGATCTTAGTTTTCTCTTCCATGGTGTCCGCAAAGCGCAGCCAGGATGCATTGGATCAAGCCGTCTCAGCCATGGAACTGACACCTGTGCCTTCATGGGAAATTGGGGATTGAGGGATTGAGGGATTGAGGGATTGAGTTACAAAAACTAAAAACTGATAACTAAAAACTCTGCCGCCTGTGCGTCGATTATTTGACTGCTCGACCACCCCGATGAACTTTTACCGCCAAAACACATGTCCTCGATTCCATCCACCTATGCAGTCAAAACCCTACAAAAATCCATCCACCAAAGTGGCAATATCGGCCACCCGTATCAGGTCCCTAGGATGGCATTTCCGTTGCACCTAAGTGACTATGTTCACACGAAATTGCAGCAGCAATGGTCAAATTTGAATTGTAACCCTGATCGTACACAAAAGCTGGAATTTGGCTCGGTCCAATGGACCGAACCATCAGTAAAGGAGTGAATTATGTCAATGGCAAGTCTTGATCGCTTGACTTATATGTTAATGATTATTTCCCTTTTATACATTGAGGAATTCCTCTTTATTATCGGAGAATACCTGGGTTCGCATGGAATCGAATTCCATTTGGCTCAGAGCGCTGCTCAGGCATGCAAACGCCTGAACCATTGCTCAAAAAGCTTGCCTTTTCCCTAGGATGTCCGTAATCTCCGAGAAGCTCTTACCTAATAAAAGTGAAAGCCGAGATAAAGGCAAAGAATGGCCAGACACAGGAGGAGGCGCCCTTATGTGTCGATTTGCGGTCCCAGGGAAAAATAACCCACTTCAATTATCTGGTATCTGTGCCGTTCTCGCGCTGACGCTTGTACTGGTCCTTTCGACAGCACAAGCCTCCTCCGCCCAACTCTCCCTCCCACTCACATGGAACCCGGGCACAGGCCCCATTGCCGGATACACGGTGTATTATGGAGTGTCCACCGGACAATATACAAACAGCGTAAATGCCGGGAACAACCTGAGTTGCACGTTGCAGAACCTTTCCAACTCCACCTACTACATTGCCGCCGCAGATTACGATGCGAACAACAATCAGAGCAGCCTTTCAACCGAGTTGATAGTTCAACCCCTGACTGCCTCGGCGGGAACAGGCGGTTCCATCACACCAAGCGGAACCTTTTTCGTGGCGCAGGGGGCAAATCAAACCTTCAACATTGCTCCAAATGCCAACTATTCTATATCCAACGTGCAGATCGACGGCCAGTCGGTGGGGCCGGTGAGCAGCTATACAGTGAATTCGGTTTCAGCCCCGCACTCCATAAACGTTACATTTGCAGCGAACGTCCCCGGTTATACCATCGCGGCATCTGCCGGGGCCAACGGGACGATCTCCCCTTCAGGATCGGTCACGGTGAACTCCGGCGCAAGCCAGATTTTTACGATCACTCCGGCCACAGGCTACCATGTGGCGAGCGTCACGGTGGACGGATCATCCGTCGG